>NZ_JAMYSC010000004.1:0-204000 GCF_040321755.1 Mesorhizobium sp. M0276
CCCCCCCCCCCCCCCCCCCCCCCCCCCCCCCCCCCCCCCCCCCCCCCCCCCCCCCCCCCCCCCCCCCCCCCCCCCCCCCGCGCGGGGGGGGGGGGCCCCCGCCCCCGCGGGCGGGGCCCCCCCCCGAGCCGGGCGCAGCGCCGGCTCTTTTCGTGGAGGCAAGTCTTGTCGGCGCATTACCTGACAATATCGACGGACAGCGTCGAACCCGAATCCGGCGCGCCGGCGCCGGATCGCCTGATCTCTGGCGATCCCAAATTTCGCACCTGGAACGTCGAGGAGCGCGACGGCGGCCTCTATGCCGGCATCTGGGAATCGACTCCCGGCAAGTGGCGCATCGTCTATGACGAGTGGGAGTTCTGCCACATCCTGTCCGGCGTTTCGGTGATCGCGGAGGACGGTGGGCAAGCGCGCACCGTCAAGACCGGCGACAGCTTCGTGCTGAGGCCAGGCTTCAATGGCAGCTGGGAAGTGCTTGAAACGACTCGCAAGGAATACGTGATCAAGCTCTGATCTCGCATCGCCATGATTCTCGCGATCGGAAGGGGACAAGCCGCTGTCCTGCCGAGCTATTTCAGAGGCAGAAAGAGTTCAACGACCACTTCGCGTAGCGGCCCCTCCGGGAAGTGGGACAGATGCCGTTGGCAATAGATCGGAAAGTCGCGTGCTTCCTCGCCGCTCGCCGGAAGCCATTCCCGATAAAGGTAAAGTGCTGCGGGTTCGAGATTGTTGGTATTGCCGGGGTAGCGCAGCACCGCGCAGCGCCCGCCGGGGATCACGCCAGCCTTCATCCGCGCGTCATTCGCCTCGATCGGCTGGTCGGTCCCGGCGCAAATGTCCATGCTATAGTCAGCCGGGACCGCGGGCTCCCTTTCGGAACGGAAGACGTTGAAGGTCGGGCTTGTCTCGGGCGACAAGCCAGCGGCCTTACGCCAGGCGATGAACCGCTGGATGGTGTCCTGGAGCGTCGCCCGGTCTCCGCGGTGCTCCATGATCGCCACCGGGGTCGGAGGCACATCGCGGATCGTCACGTCGTCGTGTTCAAAGATTATCTGCATGAGCGTGTTCCTTGCTTTTTCGAGGGGCCCGAAGGCCATGAGCCACGACCCCCAGTCGGGAGACTTCCGGAACGACGAGGGCGATTGTCCGAACCGTTGCCGAAAGGCGCGGGCGAAGGCATCCGGCGCGTCGTAGCCGGCATCCATGGCTATGTCGGTGACGCTTTGGGCGTCACTCTCGGCAAGCCTGTACGAAGCACGCTTCATGCGGGCGAGCTGGACATAGCGATGCACGGACACCCCGAAGGTGGACGTGAACTGCCGGTGGAAATGGTATTTCGAGAACGCCGCGACACCGCTCAACGCCTCCAGGCTCAGATCGTCATCGAGATGCTGGTCTATATGGTCCAGCACCCGCTGCATTCGGGCCTGGTAGTTTTCAAGTGCGGCCTTCAACGTCTCTTCCTCCGTGACGACACCAGTTAGGCCTTTCGGGATATGTCGCGCTCGACCGATCTTGCGATTTGGCATGGATCAACAGGGGCCTGCCAGCAACGGCTTTCAGGCTCCCCGCGAGCATCGAGCCAAGCTTGCACTGCCTGGGTATGACTATTTCACCGGAAACTGGCTGAGGCAGGCCGCATCGGAGATCTCGTCGCAATAATACTGCGCCAGGAGATCGAGCCCTTCCTGGCCGATGCCCTGGGCCAGCATTTCGCGGGCAAGGCAGCCGCACAGGGCGCCATGGTTGAAATAGGCCGGCGGCCAACCCGCGATCGTCAAAAGCCGACCGCGAGCGTTTCCAGCCCATGGAAGTGGTAAGTGTCGCGGAAGCTTGGGCTTTCGGCAAGATGGAGCTTTGGGTGCCGTTCGAACAGGGTTTTCAGCGACACCTGCAATTCGAGCCGGGCCAGCGGCGCACCGATGCAGAAATGAATGCCGGCGCCGAAGGACACGTTCTTCTGGTCCGAACGGCCGGGCTGAAAGGCGAGGGGATCGACGAAGGCGCGCGGATCGTGGTTAGCCATGCCGAGCAGCAGCCCGATCGTCTGACCCGGCTGCACGACGATTCCAGGCGAGACTTCGATCTCGTGGTAGGCGTAACGCGTGAACATATGCAGCGGCGCGTCGAAGCGGAGGCATTCCTCGACCGTGGCCGCGGTCGCTTCGGGTGAACCGAAGAAGCGGCTGACATCGCCGCCTTGCGCCAGGATCGAGCGGATGGCATTGCCGGTCTGATGCACCGTCGCTTCGTGACCGGCATTAAGCAGCAGGATCGCCGAGGACACCATCTCGTCCTCCGACAGTTTTTGGCCGTCCTCCTGCGCCGAGATCAGCAGCGACAGCAGATCGTCGCCTGGGTTCTTGCGCCGCTCGGTGACGCAAATGCGCAGGAAATCGGCAAATTCGCCCGCCGCGCGGTTGGCCGTCTCCTCGGTTTCGCGCGTGCGGCCATGCATGTACATGGCAACCATCCGGTGCGACCAGTCGAGCAGTTGCGGCCCCATCTCGACCGGCACGCCGAGCATTTCGGCAATGATGGTGATCGGCAGCGGCGCTGCGAAGGCGGGCAACAGATCGACGGTCTTGCCCGGTTGGAAACGGTCGATCAGCTCGCTGGCGAGCGCTTCGACACGCGGCCGCAGCCGTTCGACCTGCCGCGAGACGAAGGCGCGGTTGACCAGTGTTCTCAGCCGCGTGTGCACCGGCGGCTCCAGTTCCAGCATCGAATTGGCTTCGATGCCGTCGAATGCCCTGAGATGGCTGCGGTCCTCGCCGATGCCGCGGCTGTCTGGAATGCCGGCCGGGTTCTGGCGGCCGAAGCGGCGGTCGCGCAGCAGCCGGTTGACGTCGTCGAAGCCGCCAAAGCACCAGAAGCCGAATTCTTCCCAGAAGAATGCATTCGATGCGCCGTGCAGAAGGGCATAGGCCTCGTACGGGTTTTGAAAAAAGGTCGGCTCGTGCGGGTCAAGCCGCAGGCGTCGAGTGACTGGATCAAAGGCCAGGGCGGGCGGCGCCAATTTGCTCATGCCAGACCAATAGCGCGGCTTGCCAGCCTGTTTCCAGACCGTATGTTGGCGCCCGCAACCCAATGCGTTGAGCCAGCCGATACCGCTGCGGAAAGTCTGATTTGATGAATGTGATCGTTGTCGGCGCGGGTATTGCCGGTCTCTCCACCGCGTGGCCGCTGGTCAAGGCCGGCCACAGCGTGTCGATCGTCGAGCAGGGACCGATCCCCAATCCGCTGGCCGCGTCGGGTGACCACCATCGCATCATCCGCCGCGCCTACCGGGCCGGAACCGGCTATGGCCGGCTGATCACCGAAGCCTATCAGGCCTGGGACGAGATGTGGGCCGATCTCGGCGAAAGCCATCTCGATGCGCGCGGATTTGTCTGCATTTCGCGCGAGCCGGGCGACGAGGCCGAGGAATATCGCGAGGGCCTGGAAGAGGGCAATTTTCCTTTCGAATTGCTGGAGCCGGACGCGGCGGTGAAACGCTGGCCGTTTCTCGAGCCAGGCACGTTCCGCTATGCCTATTATTCGCCGGAAGGCGGCGCGCTCCACTGCCGCAAGATAGCTTCCGGCCTTGCCGCCTGGCTGCGTGCCAACGGCGCCAATGTGTACGAGCACAGCAAAGTGACGGCAATCGATGCCGAAGCCGGCCGCCTCGTGCTCGAAAGCGGCGACACGATGCAGGCCGACCGCATCATCGTCACGGCAGGAGCCTGGGTGTTGAAACTGTTCCCGGAACTGGACGGCGAACTGAAGACCTATCGAACCGCGCTCGCCTATGTCGAACCGCCGGCCGACTTGAGAGCGGCCTGGCAGGTTTCACCGGTTGTCCTCGATATCGGCGGCGCGGTCGACGGCTATGTGATCCCGCCCTCCGGCGGCGCCGGTATGAAATTCGGTTCCGGGCTGCACAGGGTGCCGACCAGCGATGCCGACTGGAACCGTCAGCCAGTGCCGGGCGAGGGAGAGGCGATCCGTAACCTGTTCTCGCCGCCGATCGCCCGTATCGCGGAGTACCAGGTGACCGAAGTCGTCACCTGCGCCTACACTTTCACATCAGACGAGAAATTCATGGCACATGAAAAAGGCAAATGCCTGATCGTCTCGGCCTGCTCCGGCCATGGTTACAAGTTCGGGGCGGCGGTCGGCCGGCGTGTTGCCGCTGCCGTCGGCAATGGCGATGTCGCCGGCCTGAAGCGCTGGCTGCGGGCGGAGGTGGCCTGAACGCCGCCGGCGGCCAACCTAAGCGGCAATGCCTCGGACGCGGTTAAGAAACAGCTACCATGCGGTAATGGCGGTACGGCTATAGGCTCGCAGGAGCACCTGCCCTGCGAATCCTTGGTCAGAAAGCTTGATTCGACTTACCCAGATGGCTAGGAGGGGTCGGCCTTGCACAAGGATGAGCCGGCATCCTATTTACGGAATACCGATCCAGAACCGATTCTGCCCGATCTGCCAGCATTGCCGGCGCCGGAATCCCACCGCGAGATAAGAGATATCTGATGAAAAACCCCGTCGAAACCTACATGAACCTCGTTCCGATGGTGGTCGAACAGACCAATCGCGGCGAGCGGGCCTATGACATTTTCTCGCGTCTCCTCAAGGAGCGCATCATTTTCATCACCGGTCCGGTCGAGGACGGCATGGCGACGCTGGTCTGCGCGCAGCTGCTGTTCCTCGAAGCCGAGAATCCGAAGAAGGAAATCAATCTCTACATCAACTCGCCGGGCGGCGTCGTCACCTCGGGCATGGCGATCTACGACACCATGCAGTTCATCAAGCCGGCCGTGTCGACGCTCTGCATCGGCCAGGCCGCCTCGATGGGCTCGCTGCTCCTGACCGCCGGCCACAAGGACATGCGCTTTGCCACGCCGAACGCCCGCATCATGGTTCACCAGCCTTCCGGTGGTTTCCAGGGCCAGGCGTCCGACATCGAACGCCATGCGCAGGACATCATCAAGCTGAAGCGCCGCCTCAACGAGGTCTACGTCAAGCACACCGGCAAAAGCTACGAAGAGATTGAAAAGACGCTCGACCGCGACCATTTCATGACCGCCGACGAGGCCAGGGAGTTCGGCCTCATCGATAAGGTCATTTCGTCGCGCGAGGCGGCAGAAGTCGCTCTGGTATAAGGGCTTATTGGCAGCTGGATGGCGCCATCACGCGCTTTTGGCGTGTCTTGCGGCATTTCGGCCACAATTGGCTGTTCCCTCGGGGGACAGGATTGCCTACGTTAAGCCTATGTTGAGTTTCGGCGGCTTAGCTTTATGCGGGGTTGTCGCGAATCATTGCCACGTTTTCTGATTTGTGTTTCGTAGGGAAGCGTTGCGGGAGCCGGGACACACTGGCGGCGGCGGATTCCCGCGATAGATAGAGAATGCGCCCTTTCAGCCAGACCATCGGCGGGCGGCCATGAAAGGACATGAAAATGAGCAAGGTCGGCAACAACAGCGGCGATTCCAAGAACACGCTTTACTGCTCGTTTTGCGGCAAAAGCCAGCACGAAGTGCGCAAGCTGATCGCCGGTCCGACGGTCTTCATCTGTGACGAGTGCGTCGAGCTTTGCATGGATATCATCCGCGAGGAGAACAAGACCTCGATGGTGAAGTCGCGCGAAGGCGTGCCGACGCCGCAGGAGATCCTCAAGGTTCTCGATGACTATGTCATCGGCCAGCCCTACGCCAAGCGCGTGCTGTCGGTGGCGGTCCACAACCATTACAAGCGCCTCGCGCATGCCGGCAAGAACAACGATGTCGAGCTGGCGAAGTCCAACATCCTGCTGATCGGCCCGACCGGTTGCGGCAAGACGCTGCTTGCGCAGACGCTCGCCCGCATCATCGACGTGCCCTTCACCATGGCTGATGCGACGACGCTGACCGAAGCCGGTTATGTCGGCGAGGACGTCGAAAACATCATCCTGAAGCTGTTGCAGTCGGCCGACTACAATGTCGAGCGGGCCCAGCGCGGCATCGTCTACATCGACGAAATCGACAAGATTTCGCGTAAGTCGGACAACCCTTCGATCACCCGCGACGTGTCGGGCGAGGGCGTGCAGCAGGCGCTGTTGAAGATCATGGAAGGCACCGTCGCCTCCGTGCCGCCGCAGGGCGGCAGGAAGCATCCGCAGCAGGAGTTCCTGCAGGTCGATACCGCCAACATCCTGTTCATCTGCGGCGGCGCCTTCGCCGGGCTGGACAAGATCATCTCGGATCGCGGCCGCAAGACGTCGATCGGCTTCGGTGCCATTGTCGCCTCGCCCGAGGATCGCCGCACCGGCGATGTCTTCCGCCTGGTCGAGCCCGAGGATTTGCTGAAATTCGGTCTTATTCCCGAGTTTGTCGGCCGTCTGCCGGTCCTGGCGACGCTGGAAGACCTCGACGAACCGGCGCTGATCCAGATCCTGACCGAACCGAAGAACGCGCTGGTCAAGCAGTACCAGCGGCTGTTCGAGATGGAGAATGTCGACCTGACTTTCCACGAGAACGCGCTGTCGGCGATCGCCAAGCGCGCCATTGAGCGCAAGACCGGCGCGCGCGGCCTGCGTTCGATCATGGAAGCGATCCTGCTCGACACGATGTTCGAACTCCCGGCGCTCGAGGGCGTGCGCGAGGTGGTAATTTCGGAGGAGGTGGTGACCGGCAGCGCCCGGCCGCTCTATATCTACTCCGAGCAGAAGGAAAAGAAGGGCAATGTCAGCGCCTGACATGAGCCCGCAGCGAAGTTCTGAAACGGCGCCGCAAGGCGCCGTTTTGCTGTCGCGCAGGTTTTTGCAGGACGTTCGGTGTGGTCGTCGTAAATGTGTCACTTGCGGGCACGCTGGAGCTACGGATTTGGACTCGCCCCTTGATCTTTGGGGATCGTGCATCCAACTAAATGGAGAAGGCCGAGGTGCCCGATTTCTGTGCTGTAAAAATCCCGTCACAAACGATGGTAGGCGGAACGATCCCCGGTCGTTAATATAAGATTCGCGGTTGGCTGATTGGCGGCCGCGACATGAAAGGTTGGACAATGGCCAAAATATCCAAGGCACCCAGCGACGGCGTCTTCGCAGTCCTCCCACTGCGCGACATCGTGGTATTCCCGCATATGATCGTTCCGCTCTTCGTCGGGCGTGAGAAGTCGATCAAGGCGCTGGAAGAGGTGATGGGTCAGGAAAAGCAGATCCTGCTTGCCACTCAGATGAATGCCGCAGACGACGATCCCGAGCCCGATGCCATCTTCGACATCGGCACGCTCGCCAATGTGCTGCAATTGCTGAAGCTGCCCGACGGCACCGTCAAGGTTCTGGTCGAAGGCGCCTCGCGCGCGAAAATTGTCTCGTTCACCGACCGTCCCGACTTCCATGAGGCCCGCGCCTCGGCACTGGTCGAGCCGGACGAGGAAGAGGTCGAGGTCGAGGCGCTGGCTCGTTCCGTCGTCACCGACTTCGAGAACTACGTCAAGCTGAACAAGAAGATCTCGCCCGAAGTGGTGGGTGCCGCCAGCCAGATCGACGACTATTCCAAGCTCGCCGACACGGTCGCTTCGCATCTCGCCATCAAGATCCCTGAAAAGCAGGAAATGCTGGCCACGCTCTCGGTGAAGGAGCGTCTGGAAAAGGCGATGGGCTTCATGGAGGCCGAAATCTCCGTCCTGCAGGTGGAGAAGCGCATCCGCTCGCGCGTCAAGCGCCAGATGGAGAAGACGCAGCGCGAATACTATCTCAACGAGCAGATGAAGGCGATCCAGAAGGAACTCGGCGAGGGCGAGGACGGCCGCGACGAAGCCGCCGAGATCGAGGCGCGCATCAAGAAAACCAAGCTCTCCAAGGAGGCCCGCGAAAAGGCGGAAGCCGAGTTGAAGAAGCTCAGGACGATGTCGCCCATGTCGGCTGAATCGACGGTCGTGCGCAACTATCTCGACTGGATCCTGTCGATCCCGTGGGGCAAGAACTCCAAGGTCAAGCAGGATCTGGCTTTCGCGCAGAACGTGCTCGACACCGACCATTTCGGCCTCGACAAGGTCAAGGACCGCATCGTCGAGTACCTTGCCGTGCAAAGCCGTCAGAAGAAGCTGAAGGGGCCGATCCTGTGCCTCGTCGGCCCTCCCGGCGTCGGCAAGACCTCGCTCGGCAAGTCTATCGCCAAGGCGACCGGTCGCGAATTCATCCGCATGGCGCTTGGCGGCGTGCGTGACGAGGCCGAGATCCGTGGCCACCGCCGCACCTACATCGGCTCGATGCCCGGCAAGGTTATCCAGTCGATGAAGAAGGCGAAGAAGTCCAACCCGCTCTTCCTGCTCGACGAGATCGACAAGATGGGCCAGGACTTCCGTGGTGATCCGTCATCGGCTCTGCTGGAGGTCCTCGATCCCGAACAGAACTCGACGTTCATGGACCATTACCTCGAGGTCGAATACGACCTGTCGAGCGTGATGTTCGTGACGACGGCGAACACGCTGAACATCCCTGCGCCCTTGATGGACCGCATGGAGATCATCCGTATCGCCGGCTACACCGAGGACGAGAAGATAGAGATCGCCAAGCGGCACCTGATGCCGAAGGTGGTGCGCGACCATGCCCTGCAGCCGAAGGAGTTCTCCGTCGGCGAGGACGCGATCCGCGCCATCATCCAGACCTACACCCGTGAAGCGGGTGTCAGAAGCCTGGAGCGCGAACTGATGAAGCTCGGCCGCAAGGCGGTGACCGAGATCCTGAAGACGAAGAAGAAGACGGTGGACATCACGGCGGCGAACCTCGCCGACTACCTCGGTGTTCCGCGGTTCCGCTTCGGTCAGGTCGAGGCTGACGATCAGGTCGGTGTCGTTACCGGGCTCGCCTGGACGGAAGTCGGCGGCGAGCTGCTGACGATCGAAGGCGTCATGATGCCCGGCAAGGGCCGCATGACGGTGACGGGCAATCTGCGCGACGTGATGAAGGAATCGATATCGGCGGCGGCTTCCTATGTCCGCTCCCGTGCCATCGATTTCGGCGTCGAGCCGCCGCTGTTCGACAAGCGCGACATCCACGTGCACGTTCCGGAAGGTGCGACGCCCAAGGACGGACCGTCGGCAGGCGTGGCGATGGCGACCGCAATCGTCTCCGTTCTGACCGGCATTCCGGTCAAGGCGGATGTGGCGATGACCGGCGAGATCACGTTGCGCGGCAGGGTTCTGCCGATCGGCGGCCTGAAGGAGAAGCTGCTTGCCGCATTGCGCGGCGGCATCAAGAAGGTGCTGATCCCGGAAGACAACGCCAAGGATCTGGCGGACATTCCGGACAACGTGAAGAACGGCATGGAGATCATTCCGGTCGCACGGGTCGGTGAAGTGTTGCGCCACGCGCTGGTGCGTATGCCGGAGGCGATCGAATGGATCGAGCCGGTGAATCCTCCGGCCGCGACCGACACCACGGACGATGCCGGGAAGACGCTTGCGCACTAGAGCGGTGCGCGTCCGCTTGGACGAGCAAAGGACGCTCTAGGACTTGGACTTGCGCATGGCCCTTTCCGAAAACCGGCTGCGTTTTTCGGAGCCATGCGTTGGTTTTCGCCAAGGTTGCAATGCACAAACAGAGAGCCGGGCTTCGCGCCCGGCTTTTTCATGTGAAAAACCCCGGAATTCCGGGCTTTTTCCGCTTTTTTCACGGCTTTGCGACTTGGTTGCGGCAACGCTTCTTTCTAAAGTCCGTTTCCTGCCGGATGAGTCGTAAGTTCCGGTGTTCTCATGGAAGGGAATTTTTATGAACAAGAACGAACTGGTGTCCGCTGTCGCCGACGCCGCGAGCATTTCGAAGGGTGACGCGCAGTCGGCGGTGGATGCGGTATTTTCCGTGATCAGCGGCGAACTGAAGAAGGGCGGCGATGTCCGGCTTGTCGGCTTTGGCAATTTCACCGTGTCAAAGCGTGCGGCGTCGACCGGCCGCAATCCTCAGACCGGCGCCGAAGTGAAGATCCCGGCACGCACCGTGCCGAAGTTCTCGGCCGGCAAGGGCCTCAAGGACGCAGTCAACTAAGCGCCTTTTTTCTTTTCAGAGACCAGAAAAGCCGGGCTTGCCCGGCTTTTCATTTTTGTGCCCGACGCCGATGCGCATGGCGACTGGGTTATGCGGTCGGCGCCTCGGTGCGCATGAGGCCTTCCTTCTTGAGATCGGCCCAAAGCGCTGCGGGCAGTTTTGCATCGAGCAGCGAACGGTTGCTCTCGACTTCGCTCGGCCGCTGGCCACCGGGGATCACCGAGACGACCGAGGGGTGCAGCAGCGGGAATTGCAGCGCGGCCTCGATCAGGCGCACGCCGTGGCGCTTGCAGACGCTTTCGATGGCGGCGACCCGGTCGAGGATGTCCTTCGGCGCTTCGGAATAGTTGTAGTATGCGCCGGGCTTCGGTCCCGTCGCCAGGATGCCGGAGTTGTAGGGCCCGCCCAGAACGATGCCGATGCCGCGCGCCTGGCAAAGCGGCAGGAAGGATGTCAGCGCCTCCTGTTCCAGCAGCGTGTAGCGCCCGGCAAGCAGGAACAGGTCGAAATCGCCGCGCTCGGCCAGCGTCTGCGCAACCTGCCACTCATTGATGCCTCCGCCGAATGCCTTGATCACGCCCTGGTCGCGCAGCGAGAGCAAACCGCAATAGCCGGAGCGCATGAATTCTTCGATGCGCCGGTCGGACGCTTCCTTGCTGCCATGGGTGAAGATGTCGACATCGTGTACGAAGAGGATGTCGATACGGTCGACGCCGAGGCGCTCCAGCGAGGCTTCGAACGAGCGCATGACGCCGTCATAGCTGTAGTCGTACACCTCGCGGCGCGAAGGCGTGTCGAAGAACTTGCCGATGCCGGTGCGCTCTTCCGGAGGGCAGACGCGCATGATGCGGCCGACCTTGCTCGACAGCACATAGTCGTCGCGCTTCTTGCCGCGCAGGAAAGGGTTGAGCCGCGTTTCCGACAGTCCAAGCCCGTAGAGCGGCGCAGTGTCGTAGTAGCGGCAGCCAGTCGCCCAGGCGGCCTCCAGCGTGGCGTTGGCATCCTCGTCCGAGACGGCACGGTAGAGATTGCCAAGCGGCGCCGTGCCGAAGCCGAGTTCGGTGAAGCTGATGCCGCCATTGCCGATGCGGTCGAAATGCCGTGTCTTCATATCCTGCCGTTTGCCTCACTTGATTTGTCTGCATGACATTATCATGCCTGTGATCAGGCAAAAGCGCCGCGCAGCGTTGGACACGCATTTTCGCGATTGCTAGCATGAACGAAATCAAGCTGTTCGTGGCAGCAAGAGCGCAACTCCCAGGATGATTTTCAATGGCAGGTTTGCCGTGACCGACAAGAGCAAAGGCCTGTTCGGGACCGCGCTTGACGAACTCGGCGGCGTGCTGGCGCGCGTTGATGAGCACCGGATCGATGCTGCTTGCAAGATGCTGGCCGGCGCCCGACAGATCGTCGTCTATGGCTGTGGCCGCGAGGCCTTGCAGGTCAAGGGCTTTGCCATGCGGCTCTACCATCTTGGCCTGCCGGTCGCCGTGGTCGGCGACATGACCACGCCGCCCCTGGGGCCAGGCGATGTCTTCCTGGTCAGTTCCGGACCCGGAGAAACCTCGACCGTGCTGACGCTCATGCAGGTCGCGAACGATGCAGGCGCGACCAACCTGCTGCTGACGGCCCAGGACGAGGGCAGCGCGGCAAAGGGCGCCGATTTCACGCTGCTCATTCCCGCGCAGACCATGGCCAGCGACCAGGGAGCGCGGAAGACGTCGGTGCTGCCGATGGGTTCGGTCTTTGAAGGCGCATTGTTCCTGCTGTTCGAGGTGATGGTGCTGAAGCTCAAAGACTTGATCGGCGCGTCGCCGGACGCCATGCGCGCCCGCCACACCAACATGGAATAGATCATGCGCTACGAACTGATGCTGCCTCACCAGATCCGCAGGGCGATCGCCGAGAACTGGCCGCTCGCCCTGCCGCTCGGCGTGCTCGAATACCATGGCGAGCACATGGCGGTCGGCATGGACACGCTGGCCGTCATCAAGACGCTGGAGCTGTTCGAAAAGGAGAGGGACGTCGTCATCCTGCCACCCTTCTACTACGGTGCTGCGAGCTACGCTGTGGCGCCGCCGGAGGGCAGCGGCTCGGTGCAGGTCGGCGGCAATGCGCTGGCACCGTTCGGCGAGGAGCTGTTCTACAGCCTGCTGCGCATCGGCTTTCGCAACATCCACGCCATCATCCACCACCAGACCGAGAATTTCACCGCCGGCATGCCGACCGATCTGGCGTTCAAGACCGCCGGCCGCCAGGCGATCTTCCGCTTTCTCGAGAAGGAACGCGGCGAAGGCTGGTGGGGCTCCGAGGCGATGGCCGACTACTATGCCGAGCACGCCGAGGGCGCCAATTTCTTCAACTGGGTGCAGGTGCATCCACTGATGCCAGTGGCAATGAACGGCAAGTACCCGTTCGACCATGTCGGCATTGGCGAGACCTCGCTGATGCTGGCGCTATGTCCTGAAGCGGTGGATGCCAGCCATTACGCCGACAATACCGGCTGGTATACGGCGAGCGCCAAGGATGCTTCGGCGGAGTTGGGACGAAAGGGTGTCGCCATGATCCTCGACCACCTGCGCGCCACGCTTTCAAGCTAGCGGGCTCCTTTCGAACGGGACTATCAGGAGACCGCTTCTTATATATTAGCAATCGGTAATGGTATACTATCGCTCCGGCAATGCCTTTAGGCCCTGGAGCCGCTCGGTGCACGAGGTCGGAAAACGACGTATGGCAAGCTTGGCAGGCGTGATCGTCACGGCTGCAGCAGTTCAGAATGTTTCTGCGTTTGCGCACAATGCCGATAGCGGCTGGACTTATCCGCCAGCCTGCTGTCACGGCAATCCAACGACAGGAGAGTGCGGCAGGATTCCCAGCATGACCGTAACACCGCAGGCCGACGGCTATGTGATCATTCTGCGGCCAGGTGACCATCAGAAAGTCACCCACCAGAACCGATACTTCGTTCCCTACGACAGTGTCATTCCGTCAGGAGACGACAACTTCCACATCTGCCTGCATCCGACAGAGGAGCACGAAAATTGCTTCTTTGCGCCGTCGGAGGCGATGTAGGCGCAAACAAACTCGGGGCATGCTCGCCCCACGCCTATCAACACTGTACTCGGCGATCAACAGCCGATCAGGGCGCTGGCCGGCATCGCCATGCCTACTTCACCGCTCCCGCGGTCATGCCCATGATCAGATAGCGCTCAAGCGCAATGCCGATGACCGCGAGCGGCGCGATGGCCGCCGTGGCAAGCGCTGCCATCGACCACCAGTTGATGCCTTGCGAGCCGGTCTGGCTCGCCACCATGACGGGGATGGTCTTGGCATCGGTCGAGGTCAAAAGGGCAGCGAAGAAATATTCGTTCCAGCACAAAACCATCGCCAGGATGAAGGCGGCGACCATGCCGGGCAGCGCGATCGGCATGACGATGCGGAAGAAGGCTCCCCAGATCGACAACCCGTCAACGAGCGCTGCTTCCTCGAGCTCGACCGGGATGGAGTTGAACTGGTCGCGCATGATCCAGATGACGATCGGCAGCACCATCAGCGTGTAGAGCAGGATCAGCCCGACGCGCGTGTCGAGCAGGCCGACTTCACGGTAGAGCACCAGGAAGGGCAGTGCCAGCACCACCGGAGGCAGGATCAGCTGCGACAGGAAGAAGAACGAGATGTCCTCGTTCTTGAACCAGGCGAAATGGTAGCGATAGCGGGTGAGCCCGTAGGCGGCGAGGCTGCCGATGACGATGGCCAGGCTCGATGCGCCGACCGAGGTGATCACCGAATTCATGAAGCGCTTGAGGAACTCCTCGCGCACCGTCGAGGTCTGGAAGATCGAGTCCGGCGACAGGCCGAGCGAGCGCCAGCCCTTCCAGTCCGGCTGGAAGTCGACGAAGGGGATCAGATGGCCTTGGGTGACGTCGACCGCGGTTTTGAACGAGGTCGTGATCGTCCAGTAGATCGGGAACAGGCAGACGAACGCCCAGAACGCCAGCGCCGCGTAGATGAAGAAGCGGCTGGCGAGGAAGCTCGCCGGCGAGCGGATCTCCGAGGCTACATATTCGGTGGTGAGTACGCTCATCTTGCTTCAATTCACCCGATCTTGCTTCAATTGACCCGCCCTGCTTCAATTCACATTGCGCACGAAACGGTTGGCAAATTTCAACAGCCACGTGACGAACACGATGATGATCACTAGGTAGGCCATCGCCAGCATGGTTCCGTAGCCGACATTCGAGCGGTCGCGGTATTCGCGATAGATGAAGCTCGACACGGAATCGGTGGCGCCGCCCGGGCCTCCCGATGTGACCGTGATGATGATGTCGGCAAGCTTCAGCTTGAAGATGATGCGCAGGATCACCGCCGTCACCGACACCGGCAGCATCAGCGGGAAGGTGACCTGCCAGAAGGTCTGCCACACATTGGCGCCGTCCACGCGGGCGGCTTCGAGCACCTCGCGCGACATCGCCTGCAGCCCGGCCAGCAGCATGATCATCATGAACGGAATGAACGTCCAGGCATCCAGCACCATGATTGCGATGCGCGCGATGATCGGATCGCTGAAGAAGGCTGGATTCTCCCAGCCGAGATGGCGCGCCAGCGTCGCTGCCGGTCCGAACCGGTATTCCATCAGCGATTTGCCGATCATCCACGACACCGCGACCGGCGACAACATCAAGGGTAAGAGGAAGACGACGCGGAAGAATTTTCGTGCCCGGATCTGCGCGTTAAGCAGCAGCGCCAGGCCGAAGGCAATGACATATTCGACCGCCACCGCCAGCACATAGAGCACCATGTTGAACAGCGCATTGCGGTAGTAGGGATCGCCCAGCATCTGCCAGAAATTGGCGAGCCCGTTGAACCTGCGTCCACTGAAGGAGCTGAGATTCCAGTCGGTGAGCGCGATGTAGAAACCGAACAGCGTCGGGAAGATCACCATGGCGATGGTGAACAGCAGCGCCGGCAGCAGGAACAGCGCACGCTGGCCGTCTTCGCCGCGCGTCAGCACCTGGCCGATGCCGATAGCCACGCCCCACAGCACATAGGCGTAGACGACCGGGCGCCAGGTTTCGAAGCCGACGGTGTCGGCTTCGGTCTTGTACAGGATCTCCAGCGCGATCACCGCCAGCAGACCGAGAGTTGCAGCAGCCATCAAAGCCCAGCCCAGGCGTTTGCGGCTCGGTGAAATCAGATCGTAAGGGGCGGCGTCTGCCGGCCACGCATTGGTGGGCAAAGTCTGGTTAGCCACGCGTCCCGTCCGTTCACAGAAGGCCCTTTGCCGGCCGGTCAGGTCCGGCGGCCTTGCGCCGCCGAACCACGGTTTATAAGCCAGCCTACATGCCGAGCGAGGCCTTGTAGAGCTTGATCTGGTTGTCGCGGCCGATCTGATCGGTCAGCTTCTCCCAGGCCGCCGCAATGGCGTCGGCGCCTTCCTGCGCCTTCATCTTGCCGGCGAAGGTGTTGGCCAGGATGTCCTCGGCGGCGCTGTAGTATTGGAAGATGCCGGGGATGCGCGGCTCGATCGCCGCATTCGGATGGTTGTAGCTGTCGGCCTCCGACTTGAGGTAGGAGGTGATGAACGCCTCGTCGTAGCCGGCCGCCACCCATTCCGGAATGTCGAAATGGGAATTGCGGTAGGGCTGGAAGCCCGATGGATATGCGGCGCACCAGAGCGACAGGTCCTTGCCGCCGAGATGGGCTGCCGCGGACCAGGCTGCCTTTTTCTTCTTCTCGTCACTGTCGACGCGGGCCATGACATAGACGCCCCAGCCGAGATAGGCGCAGTTCGGCGCATAGTTAGGGCCGCTGGCCAGTTTGTCCCACTTGCCAGTTTTGGAATTGTAGACATCGTCGGAGCCTGGCAGGATCGAGAAGCCTGTGACATCGCCGACGACCGACGAATCGTTAGTTTTCGCATTCGAGCCCGCGTCTCCCCACCAAGCCAGCATCGAACCGGTGCCGCCCAGGAATTGGGAGAAACAGGTCTGGTTCGGGTCTGCATTGATTTGATCTTGCGGTTCGGAAGGCAGCGCATCGATCACGTCCTGGATCGCGCGCACCCAAGCCGGGTTGTTGACGCGCGGTTTCATGGTATCCGGATCGAATAGCCACGCCTTGTCATCCGGATGCTTGGCATAGGCGGAGGCGCGGCTGCCGAGGAAATAGAAGCCGAAGCCGCCCCAGGGCTTGGGCGCGTCGAGGTAGCCGTAGACGTCCTGGCCCTTCACCTGCTTGCCCTTGAGGAACTTGGTCACTACCTGCACTTGCTGCCAGGTCTTCGGCACGCCCCATTCAGTCAGGCCTGCCTTGTCGCCGCTATCGGCTTTCCAGGCTGCTGCCAGATCAGAGTCGGAGAACACGTCGGTGCGGTAGTTGAAGTTGTGCGCGTCTCCGTCGACGGTAACGCGATACTGCTTGCCGTTCCAGGTGCCGACCGGCGGCTTCAGATAGGCCACCAGATCGTCCATATCGATCTGCTTCCTGACCCAGTCGGGCATCTCGGAAGTGAGGCCCTTGCCGCAGACATCGCCTTCGAAAGGCGCGCCCATCTCGACGATATCAAAGTCGATTGTGTTCGTGGCGATAGCCTGCTGCAGGCGCGGATTGTAGTCGGCCTGCGCCAGGTCGATCCAGTTGATCTTGGCCCCGGTATAGGCCTCCCACGGCTTCAGGAAGCCGCGGAACAGCACATTGTGCAGGTTCTGGTTGTTGAGGCCCATGAAGGAGAGCTCGACGCCGGCGAATTCGCCTTCCTTGACGTTGGCCTTGGTGGCTTCGAGGCAGAGCTCGCCGACCTTCTGGAAATCGGCATCGGTCGGCTGACCCTTGCCGACGCCGGGGATCTGCAGGATTTTGGAGCGAAGTTCGCTTGCAGCGGAAGCCGGGCGCGTCAAGGCGCCGAGCCCTGCACCAGATGCCGCTGCGATTGCGGCCATGCTGGCCGCACCCTTCAATATGTCGCGCCTTGTGGCGCCGGCACGAACCAGTTTCTCGTAAAGATCCGTTCTCATCGCCTGTTCCTCCCAGAATTCAGTGTGAATAAGCTGACTAACTGTCGGACGCTGGAGCGCCAACGATGCTCCCGGTTCGGAAACGAATTAGCAGGACCCCACCCTGCGTTGATTGAAGTTCCGATTGCGGATCGGGTACCGACATTTTGACCAGCGCCTGCCACTATTCTCGCAACCAAACGCCGTGTCAACGAGAACGGGCTTACCTGTATCAGACTGACTTGCCCTGACCGGTCGCGTTGGTTAGCTTCTGCGCCTACGGCTAATGGAGCCGGCGGGGGAGATATGGCGCAAGTCGCGATCAGCAAGGTGGCCAAGGCATTCGGAGCCGTCAAGGTTCTACACGAAGTCAGCGTCGACATATCAGACGGGCAGTTCGTGGTTCTGGTGGGCCCTTCGGGTTGCGGCAAGTCCACGCTGCTCAGGATGGTGGCCGGGCTGGAGACGGTCTCCGGCGGCACGATCGCCATCGGCGACCGGATCGTCAACCATCTGCCGCCGGCCAAGCGCGACATCGCCATGGTGTTCCAGAACTATGCGCTTTATCCGCACAAGACGGTCGAGCAGAACATGGCCTTTGCGCTGAAGCTGCGGAAAACCGATCCGGCCGTGGTCGCCGAACGGGTCAAGCGCGCCGCCGACATCCTCGACTTAAATCCCTATCTGAAGCGCTATCCCCGCCAGCTTTCCGGCGGCCAGCGCCAGCGCGTGGCGATGGGCCGCGCCATTGTGCGCAATCCCCAAGTGTTCCTGTTCGACGAGCCGCTCTCCAATCTCGACGCCAAGCTGCGCGTACAGATGCGCACCGAGATCAAGGAACTCCACCAGCGGCTGAAGACCACCACCATCTACGTCACCCATGACCAGATCGAGGCCATGACCATGGCCGACAAGATCGTCGTCATGCGCGACGGCCGCATCGAGCAGGTCGGCGCGCCGCTGGAACTGTTCGACCGGCCGGCGAATCTGTTTGTCGCCGGCTTCATCGGCTCGCCTTCGATGAACCTGCTCAAGGGCGTCATGCGCAAGGGTGCGAAGCCAGGTGTCGATATTGCGGGCACGCTGTTCCCGGTTGCAGCGGACAATGCCGCACAGGACGGCCAGGCCATTGTCTACGGTGTGCGGCCGGAGCATCTCGAAATCCATCCCGATGGCGTGCCGGCGAAGATTTCTGTGGTTGAGCCGACCGGCTCTGAAACTCTGGTCTTCCTGCGCTTCGGCGAAGGCGAGATGGTGGCGCTGTTTCGCGAGCGCCACGACTTCAAGCCGGGCGACACGCTCACCTTGAAGCCGCGGCTCGACCAGATCCACCTTTTCGACGCCGAGACCGGCAAGCGTCTCTGATCTCAATCGGACTTCACGAGGAATATCATGCTCAAAGGCATCAACCCGCTGCTCAATGCCGACGTGCTGCAGGCATTGCGGGCAATGGGGCATGGCGATGATCTGATCATCGCCGACACCAATTTTCCGTCCGATTCGGTGGCGCGCCAGACCGCGCTCGGCCGCCTGCTGCGCATCGATGCCTCGGCCGCCGAGGTCGCAAAGGCGGTGCTGTCGCTCTATCCGCTGGATACGTTCGTCGACGACTCCGCCGCGCGCATGGAGATTGTCGGCAAGCCGGACGAGGTTCCCGCTGTGCAGAACGAGGTACAAAAGGAAATCGACGCGGCCGAAGGCAAGTCGTGGCCGATGATAGCGGTCGAGCGCTATGCCTTCTACGAGCGCGCCAAGCAGGCCTATTGCGTCATCCAGACCGGCGAGCGCCGCTTCTATGGCTGCTTCGCCTTCCGCAAGGGCGTCGTGCCTCCGGACGCGGAGTAGCGGCATGGCTTCGGGCAAGCCTGTCGTCATATTGGGTGTGTTCGTCGCCGACACCGCCTACAGGGCGCAGCGGCAGCCGCGCATGGGCGAGACGATCCTCGGGACATCCTTCACGCTGGGTCCGGGCGGCAAGGGCTCGAACCAGGCGGTTGCAGCCGGCAAGCTTGGTGCCGACGTCACCTTCCTCACGCGCCTCGGCGTCGATCCCTTCGCCGACATGGCCAGGCAGACCTGGGCGCGGGCCGGCGTCAAGAATGCCGTCATCGATACGCCGGAAAGCTATACCGGTGCGGCCTACATCTTCGTCGAGGAGACGACCGGCAACAATGCCATCATCGTCAGCCCCGGTGCCGCCATGCTGATCTCGCCGGCCGACATCGAGGCCAATGCCGCGCTCATCCGCGGTGCCGGCGTTTTCGTCACCCAGCTCGAACAGCCGATCGAAGCAGCTATGCGGGCGCTGGAGATCGCACGTGGGGCAGGGGTGACGACGATCCTCAACCCGGCCCCGGCGGCAAAGCTTCCCGACCGCATCTATACGCTGTGTGACTATTTCACGCCCAACGAGACCGAGACGGAGGAATTGACCGGGATGAAGGTCTCGTCGGTCGACGAGGCGCGAGCCGCTGCGGACAAGCTGCTTGAAAAGGGCGTCGGCACGGTCATCGTCACACTGGGTGACAAGGGCGCGCTTTTGCACTCGAAGGGCCGCTCCGACCATGTTCCCGCCGTCAGTGCGGGACCGGTGGTCGAAACCACCGGGGCGGGCGACGCCTTCAATGGCGGCTTGGCCGCGGCACTTTCGCGAGGCGTGGAGCCGTTTCAAGCCGTGCGCTTCGCCTGCGCCGTTGCCGGAATTTCGGTGACCCGGCCAGGGACCGCGCCATCGATGCCGACGCTGCAGGAGGTCGAGGCGCTGCTGGCGAGGGGATGAGGTTAGGGCTGCTCGGATTGCAGGGCTGGGGCACGCGACCGCCAACCGATGTTCTTCAGCTTCATTCCTGACAACGAAGGCCGTGATCAGGCCCGCAATCGCTGTAGAGGCCGAGCCGTTTAGGCCAAGCCCGCTGCCTCAGGCGGGCTTCTGTCACAACGAACGATTTCAAGGTTGCCCTCGGGTGCTCCGGTAGCAGGACAGCTCCGCGGAGCGTCATTATATTAGCACTAAACGATATATTAACAGCCGTGATGCAGCCTTCCACATCACGGGGGAAAACACGTCCTCGTCGACGTTTCCGGTGGGACGGTCGACCAATGCGGAGCAAACGCATGAGTGTCGGAGCAGCTCTCGAACAATTGCTGCGGTTGATTCATCGCCGAGCCATGAAATTAGCGGCGATGCCGGAGGATGAAAGGGATTCACACTACGATCTCATCCGCCTGTCATGTTGCGCAGCCGCCGAACGCATTGGCCAAAGTCCCGACAAGGCCGCCATTACGGCAAACGATATGGTTGAATTTGTTCGCGCACTGGTCGGAATCATCGAGGTAGGCTGCGGATCAGACCAAAGGCCAAGTGACGATCGACCGGCCGCATCAACGGCACGGCATTTTGGCAGCCGGGAGAATGGCGCTGCGCGCATCTAGGGGCGCGCGCTTCAAGCGGCAGCAGTCGTCCGCGAATTCTTCGCTGCCTGCCTACACGGTCCGATTGTCTGACAAGGCCGAAGCCTAATTAGCGCGAAAACCATTTAACTATCAGTAAGTTAAATGGCGCGAGTGACGGGGCTCGAACCCGCGACCTCCGGCGTGACAGGCCGGCACTCTAACCAACTGAGCTACACCCGCGCATGGCGAACACGTGTCAGCCGTGTTCGTCGTTGGGGCGCTGGATAAGGGGTTCGCCACCGGGTGTCAAGCGTGACGGGACAGCATAACAGCAAACAGGAGAAGGTTTTTTGACAGCCGGCCTTTTGTTGGCAAAACCGGTATCCAACCAGAGCGTTCTGCGCTCATTTGGCCTTGCGAAGCCGATCCCGACCGCTTAAAGGTCCGGCCCGGAGCGGGCGATTAGCTCAGTTGGTAGAGCGCTTCGTTTACACCGAAGATGTCGGCGGTTCGAGCCCGTCATCGCCCACCATATGCAAATTTCAGGGCCATTGGCCTGTCACGCCCCCATCGGCCTCGATGCGTGAGAAACCAGCGCACGAGGTGTTGCAGGCCAGCCTTCCGACAGGATTGCAGCATCGTTTGATGGAACTCTTTCGGCAATGCTCTTGTCGGCTGATGCCGTCGCGGTACTTCTCCTGAAGGGGTGAATGCTGCGCTGTCGACAGGAGCCGACCATGAAACACCAGACGCTTCACGAGCTGCGAACAATCGCAGACGTCAATCCCTTGGCGCAAAGCGCCATCATGACCAGAACGCAAAGGATCGAACGTTGGGCAGAGCTCCTCGAGCGGCAACCCGCGCGATGCCTTGGAGCACTGATCGGCACCGAACATCTTCATCCGAAAGTCCGCGCGGAAACGCGAACGGCGGGGTCGGCGATCACCGTTGCGTTCGAGGATCCGCTGCTGCGTGCCTCGGGTCTCCAGGGTGATAGCTACGGGGAAGCAAAACGCTTCTTCAAGCTGAGCGATGGGCAACTGCACGACATCGTCTGCAGCTGCCATATCGGGGCAACGATGCAAGCCAGCTGGGCTGCCGCCAGGGTGCGCAAGACCATCCCTGGAAGCAGGCTGATAGCCTGGCTGCGAAACGTGCTGGTACACTGAAGCCGCTTTGCAAAAGCATCTAAACGGTGACTGCCGGCGGATGTTTCAGCAACATCGCGGCGCACCGGCTAGAGCCGGCCCTCATGCGCCATTGAAGGGCTTCGACGAAGCAAGGCGCTGCTTTCGCTGTAAGCGTCATTTTGGCCTTCGCTTCAGCGAATTGAGCTGGCGCACCTCGCCACTGAAGAGAGGCCCCAAGCAAGACCAGGGGAGCACGTCAGCTGATACGTCGCCCGCGGCAGACGTGAAAAAGAACGCCGGAGAAATTGCCGAAATGCCGGGCCAGCCTCGTCCCTGGAGAATTCTTCGACGGTGCTCGGTCGCCCGGGAACTTGTTTCCGGCAGGTGGGTTATCGAGTGCCTCGCGCTTTTGCGGAGGCAGCTACCAACCCAGCGGGAGACGATTATGGCAACCACGAAGAAAACAACGAAAGCGGCAAGGAAGGGTCTTGAGGACCTATTCCTCGACGGACTGAAGGATCTCTATTATGCCGAGAAGAAGATACTGAGGACCCTGCCCAAGATGGCCAGAGCGGCGGAATCGGAAGAAGTGACCGCCGCCTTCGAGAAACACCGGATGGAAACGGAAGGCCATGTGGATCGCCTCGAGGAAGTGTTCGAGAAAATCGGCAGGTCGGCGCGCGGCAAGACCTGTCCTGCCATCGACGGCATTGTCGAAGAGGGCTCGGAAGTGCTGGAGGAATATGAAGGCGCGCCCGCACTTGACGCCGGACTGGTTGCAGCCGCGCAGGCAGTCGAGCACTACGAGATTGCTCGATACGGCACTCTGATTGCCTGGGCCGAACAGATGGGTAAGAGAGACGTCGCGGACTTGCTCAATGCCACTCTTAAGGAAGAGATGGCGACCGACGAAGCGCTTTCCAGGCTGGGCGAGGGGGGTGTCAACGAGCGCGCTCTGCAGCAAGCTGCGTAGCCCGATTGCGATCGGCGGGATCCCTGCGACGCGTCGGGCTTCCGCCGTCTTATCTCTTCTCTCGGAAGTTGGTCGGCGTTCGTTGTCACGCCGACCACGGCGCGGGGCCCCGCCCTGAGGGACAGACTGGGTCGCTGCGCTATATGCGCCCGAGGAGAGCCAGGATGAGGATGATAATCAACACCAGTCCAAGCCCACCGCCGCCGTAGTAGCCGGTGCCATAGAACGGCCCGCCGCCAAGGCCGCTGAGGCCGCCGAGCAGGGCAAGTACCAGTATGATGATGAGAATAATTCCGAGGATGCTCATGTCCTCTCCATTTTGCCAACGCGTGCGTTTGCCGCGTATTTTGATGAAGATGACTATGGAACGCGCAGCAAGCCGTCCTGTTCCCAGCGGCGGCCCGAACACGCGATTGATATAGGCGGGAACGATCAGCCTGCAGAGCGCTGGAGAGAAAGCAGCGAGAGGGCGAGAGCCACGAAACCTTCCAGCTTTATTGCGGCGACAGCCACGGAGCAGCGTATCAGACTGGGCTTGATTATGGAGATATCAGTGTGGAAAGGCCCGCCATGCCTTCGGCGCGGCGGGCATGTGTCCCCGTCAGGTCAGGATAAGGACGATCTTCAGCGTATTCGGGTCGACGATCACGATGCGGCCATCGGCCAGCACGAAGTACTCGTAGCCCTCATAGGCTGGGACAATCTTGACGATACGGGCAGGCAGACGATGCAGCCGAACCTTTTTCCTGGGAATCTCAACGCCTACGCTGATGTCGAAGGTCACATTCGACACCGGTTCGACCCTGGTCTCATGGATCACGTTGACGATCTGCGTCTTCTGTTCGACCGTCACGTTGTTGATGGACGCGGTCGAGGTGTTGTCCTGGGTCGAGGTTTTGCCTTGGGCCTGCTGATTGGTGGTCATGCCGGCTTTGCCCTGCGCCTGCTGGTTGGTCTGGGTCGACGCCTTGCCTTGGGCCTGCTGGTTGGTGGTCATGCCGGCTTTGCCCTGCGCCTGCTCGTTGGTCTGGGTCGAAGCCTTGCCCTGGACCTGTTCGCCCTTCTTCGAGCCCTTCTTGCAATTGGGCATTCCAGCTGTGCAGTTGGTGCCGGCCTGATCCTGCGCCTGCTGCTCGGTGGTTGCGCCAGCCTTGCCCTGGGCCTGCTGCTCAGTCTTCGCATTGGCCTTGCCCTGGGCCTGCTGCTCAGTCTTCGCATTGGCCTTGCCCTGGGTCTGCTCTTCGGTCTTGATCTTGCCCTGGGCCCGCTGGCCCATATTGGAACCCTTCTGACATTTGGCGGTACCCATCGTGCACTTGGTATCGCCGCCCGACTGGTTGTCCGCAGGTTGCTGCGTCTGGGCGAGTGCCGCCCCGCAACTGACGCCAAGCGCCAGCATGCTGGTGATCAGAACGCGTTTCATGGGAATTCTCCTTGAACGTGTGAGTCCCTTCGCGGGGTAGAACTCTGACCCAAAAACTTTGTTCCCGGTCCTGTTGGCGGGCGGTTCGGAGGAACAAGCTGCATCCGATGGCGTTTACAACCAGGCAGCCCGGGCTGCGGGCGGCAACGATGTGACGCAGCCGAGAGGTGGCCGGCTTTCACAGGAGACCATCCAGCTTTCAAAGGAGACCATCATGAGATTGCATCTTACCAGTGTTGCGGCGGGCTTCCTGCTGCTGGCGGGCGTTGGCGCGGCGGCTGCTCAGGATGTGTGATTCAACCCGAGCAGGAGACGGTCATCAAGGAGTATGTGAGGAAGCAGCCTCTGGCTTCAGTTAACCTGCCCGGCGTCGAGCTCAACATCGGTTCCGCCTTGCCCGATACCGTCGAACTGCACGAGATACCCAACGTCCAATACCGCTATGTCGTCGTCGACAATCAGACGCTGCTGGTAGATCCGAGCACCCGCAAGGTGGTCAAGGTGATTCAGTGATCGGCGATCAATTCGGACGGGGGCGCTGCACGGAATTCCGACGCGCCTTTTTCCGTAGCAGAGGCGGTGAGGGTACCCTCGTCGCCTTTCGCTACTGTTCGAACCGAGGACCAGGAATTCCGTTATCGGCAGGCGTTATCGCAGCCGTGTAACGACGTGCTGTGCGACGGCCACTCCGTCGAGTCCGGACCACAGAGCACCGGCAGTTTTTTGGGAACATCAGCGCCGACCGCCCGTTTGGTGGGTATCTGACTTGGACAGAGAGGAGCTCAAGAAATGCCAACTCCGAGTGGCCATACCGACGCCATCCGCGCCTCGCGCGTGATTGGCACAACTGTTTACAACACGGCGGGCAAGGAAATTGGTACGATCGACGACGTGATGCTCGAAAAGACCGCGAATGGCATCATGTTCGCAGTGATTTCCTTTGGCGGTTTTCTGGGCATCGGTGAAAGATACCACGCGGTGCCATGGTCCCTCTTGGATTATGATCCGGACCGCGGCGGATACGTTGTCTCTTTCAGCACAGATCAGCTCAAGGCCGCGCCCGCCTACTCGATCGATGAACTCACCGTCGATGATGGAAGGCCGGCCCGCGAAGCTTCGTATCGATATTGGAGGGTCGAACCCTACTGGCACTGATCGTTATGCCAGCCCTTGCGGCGTATGCTGATGTGGGCGCGAATGCGCGCTCCGAAGGTGAATGCCGAAGCCTAGGAGAGCCCGATGACACCAGGCCCGATGACACCAGGTAAGAAACCTGTCGTCACATCCGAAGGACCAGCACTCGAAAAGCAGGATTGGGACGCGATCCGAGGCAGCGAGGTTCTTCCGGATGGTGTGCCGCCAGACGGCGACAGTCGCAACGCCACCGAGAAGAGTGGTGAATTGCCCGACGAAGAGGACGATAACGCGTACCAGAACAGCGACGAAGCGCTGCCGGATGACGAGGAAGAGCGTCTCATTTCGCAGAACCCCTCGAAGCTGGACATCGACGAGCCGTAGAATTCCCTCAGTCGACGGTTGCAGGAAGACGCGCGAAGCAGCGTGGAACGACAGCTTCCAGTCGCTGAGCTGGATAGCGACGCTCTCAAATGCTCTGTGAGAGCGGCTGGTCATTGCGCAGGGGATCGGATGTCAGGACCGACATGCCTCATCTTGTTGATCCTGAAATCCGCATCCTCCGCAGCAAGGACTAGGAGAGAGTCCACAACGAGAATCGTGCCGACGAATAGCGCGGTTCGTGGGAGATTACTGGATACGATGGAGGCAGCAGCCAATGTCACGCGGAAGCAAGAAACAAATCGGAGCGGGTTCACGTGGAAAGGGTTCCGGCACGGGCGCCATGACCATGACGCCGAAGGACAAGCTCAAGGAAAACCAGATCCTGTCTAATCGCGACAAGGCCCAGCATACCCGAGAACGTGGCCTGGATTCCAAACAGGTCGCAACCGAGCAGCGCCAGGACCAGTCTGCCAACCGTTTGCGGGACTGACGGCCCATCGGCGTCCGCAGCGCGCTGGTAACTTGCGAAAAAGAGGATTGGTGGCTTTCCGGGGTGCGGAACCTGCTTCCACTGGTTCGGGAGGCACTGAACGTCTCCTGAGCACCAACTGAAAATGATAGGCTGGTTTAGCGCTATCGGACGCCGACGCTGTCGGGCCAGAGCGCCTGGATTTCCTTCGGCAGTGCATCCCGCACCTTTGCCGACTGGCCAAGGTCGACATGCCGCGCCAGCACCCGAAAGACCGAACGCGCCGCATCCTCGGGGTCGACAGGGCGAATGGTCTTCAATTCCTCACTGATACGCTGCGAGAATTCTTCCAGCGAGCCTGTCTTTTCGGCCTCAGCCGCAGGCCGGTACTGGTCGTAGTAGGCGCCGCGTACCAGCAGCGGCAGCTCAGCGCCCAGTTTGGCGGCGAGCCCGAGTTGCAGCCTGTCCCTTAGCGTCCGCAGGACAGCGCCCAATATGTGCCAGGCAATGCGCCGGTCGGGACCCAGATCGGCCATGATCTCGTCGAGCCAGATGTTGGTGGTCTGCAGCGTCTTGTCGAAGACATCCAAGCCGGTTGCGCTCATCATCGCCTCCTTGCAAACTCATGACTGGATCGAAACGATGCTCGGAGACAATTGTTTCGTCATCCGAGGACAATTATTGTCTCGGCGGCGAGCAAATTGGTGCCTGTGGCAAGCACCGGAAAAGACGGGGCCAGAGGTCGGAAGACAGGAATGCCCGCGAGAATGCGCACGCCATGCTGTGGCCGTACATCGTTTCCGTCTCGATCAGAACAGCGCGGCGCTTGCCCATTACATCGTAGAGATATCGGGCAATGGCTGCTCCGGTCTGATCGTCCCGGTTGGTGAAGCAAAAGACGTTCGTCAAAGCGCGCTCGGTCAGCGCCGTGTCGGAAGCGATGGGCGTGATCATCGCGAGGTCGTGGGCGGCATAGATATCGGCCGCGGCGATGGTGACGATGTTGTTCACGGCCTTCAGTCGCGTGAGACCGGGAACAATCGATCTGTCTGGCGCGTTCGACTGTTTTGCATCTCAAGGTTTCCCAATGGCGCCACGTCCCTTCTGGAAAGGCTATCTGAAGCTCTCGCTGGTCACCTGCCCGGTCGCGATGACGCCCGCTACCACAGAGAGTGAAAAGGTCCGCTTTCACACGCTCAATCGCAAGAGCGGGAACCGCGTCATCAGCCAGTATGTCGATGCCGTCAGCGGTAAGCCGGTGGCTGAGGACGATGAGGTGAAGGGCTACCAACGCGGCGAGGACGAATTTGTGCTTCTCGAGGATGAGGAGCTCGACGCGGTCGCACTGGAGAGCACGCGGACGATCGATATCGATATGTTCGTCGAGGCCGACAGCATCGGCTGGATCTGGTACGACAAGCCTCACTACCTGACGCCGGACGATCCGGTCGGGGAGGAGGCATTCTCGGTCATTCGCGATGCGATGAAATCGACCGGAACCGTTGGGATATCGCGGTTGGTGATGTATCGGCGCGAGCGTGCCGTGATGCTGGAGCCGCGCGACAAGGGCATTGTGCTGTGGACGCTTCGCTACGGCGATGAGGTGCGCGATCCCAAGGGCTACTTCGGCCAGATCAGCGAGAGAAAACCTGACAAGAAGCTGATGGACATGGTCGAGGCCCTGATCGACGAGCGCACCAAGCAATGGGATCCTGCCATGTCGGCAGATCCCGTCCAAGCGCGACTGCTCGAGATCATCGCCTCGAAGAAGAAGGGCAAGAAGCGCCCGGCCAAAGCCAAGGCCGAGGCTGGGCAGCCGCCCAGCAACGTGATCGACATCATGGATACGCTGCGCAAAAGCATCCGTTCGGAGGCGGGAAAAAAATAGGCCCTTGGAGGAGGAAGGGCAGGGTGGCGGCGGCGCAAACGAGGCAAGATCATGAAGGCCATCCCCCATGAACCCGCTTTGGACAATACACTGGCACTGCTTCGCGAAGGCTACGAGTTTATCGGCCGCCGATGCGGCCGGCTCAACACCGACATCTTTGTCACGCGCCTGCTGTTGAAAAGGGCGATCTGCGTCCGCGGCGCAAGCGCCGCCGAAATGTTCTATGGCGGCGACCGCTTCACCCGAAACGGTGCGATGCCGCAAACGACGCTGCGACTGCTGCAGGACAAGGGCAGTGTCCAGGCTCTCGACGATGGCGCCCATCGCCAGCGCAAGGCAATGTTTCTTTCCTTGCTCCTTGCGGCGGATCCGGTGGAGCGCCTGCGCAGGATTTTCCGCGAGGAGTGGCTTGAGGCGCTGAGGCACTGGCAGCGGCGCGGCGAGATCAGCCTGTTCGAAGAGGTGAACCTCATCCTGACGAGATCCGTCGCGCGATGCGAAATCAGCGCCGAAGGCCTCTGTCGCGAACTGAGCGGCGTGGTCGAGAATGCCGGCGGTTTCGGACCGAGCACGTGGCTTGCACTTTGGCGGCGCCGGCGAACGGAGCGATTTGTCGGCTCCGTGGTACGGCGTATCCGCTCAGGAGAACTCACGCTCGGCGAAAACGCACCGATCCGGATCATATCCGAGCATCGTGATGAGACAGGAAATCTGCTCGAAATATCGGACGCAGCGGTCGAAATCATCAATATCCTGCGCCCGGTGGTCGCGATCGGCCGCTACATCGTCTTTACCGCCATGGCGCTGAACGAGCAGCAACAATGGGCGGATCGCTTCGCAGCCGGGGATGAGGCCAGCCTTGAAGCGTTTGCCGAAGAGGTGAGACGGCTTTATCCGTTCTTTCCGTTCATCGGCGGCGTCGCCCGGGAGACGTTCGTGTGGCATGGCTACAGGATCGACAAGGGCGCCTGGGTGCTGCTTGATCTCCACGGTACCAATCATGACTCGCGGCGGTTTCCCGCGCCGGACACCTTTTCGCTCGACCGCTACATTGGCTGGCGGATGCAAGGCTTCGATTTCGTGCCGCATGGCGGCGGCGACGCGTCGGTTACGCACCGTTGTCCGGGCGAGGCGGTGACAGTCGCGTTGATGAAGGAGGCGATCCGTGTGTTAACCCGATCGATGACGTACGAAATCACCGACAAAGTGTCGCCGCTGGACCTGTCTCGCATACCGGCACTGCCGAAAAAGGGCCTGCAATTGCGCGACATCCGCCGCAGCGACACCGGGGCAGGGCAATGAGCGGCGACTTCGCCTTGCCACTCGACACGCCTCCCATGGAAGCAAAGGCGGTAGACGAAATTCCCGAAGGAGAGGGTTGGCAATATGAGCGCAAATGGGACGGCTTCCGTTGCCTGGCGTTCCGGCAGGGCGAGGCGGTAGATTTGCGTGCGAAATCGGGCAAGCCGCTCGGCCGATACTTTCCCGAGCTCGTCGCGACATTGATGGAGCTGCCGTCGCCCCGATTTGTCGCCGATGGCGAGATCGTTGTCTCGGTCGCCGGTAAATTGTCATTCGCCGCGCTGCAGATGCGGCTTCACCCGGCAGCGACGCGGATACGCAAGCTGTCCGTCGAGACGCCGGCCGATCTGATCTTGTTCGATATGCTTTGCGACGAGCATGGAGAACTCATAACGAACCGGACGCTGAAGGAACGCAGGGCGGCGCTCGAGGACTTTGTCGCTTCGGCCGATCGCAAGAACATTCTACTCTCGCATGCTACACGTGACGTAAGCGAGGCACATTCCTGGCTGAGCGATGCAGGACATGGATCGACGGACGGCGTCGTCGCCAAGCGGCTCGACGAGCCATACCGGCCAGGCATGCGGTCGATGGTGAAGGTGAAGCGGCTGCGGTCGGCCGATTGCGTGGTTGGCGGTTTTCGCTATCTCAACGACAGTTCGCAGGTCGGCTCCTTGCTGCTGGGCCTCTATGATGAAGCCGGCAAGCTCGATCATGTCGGGTTCACCTCGACAATCGCAAATGACCACAGGGCCGAGCTCACCCGCAAGCTCGAAGCGATGCGCGAACCGCCGGGCTTCACCGGAAAGGCACCGGGTGGGCCGAGCCGCTGGAGCACCGAGCGCAGCAGCGAATGGGAGCCGGTTCGGCCGGAACTGGTGGTGGAGGTTCGATTCGATCATGTGACCGGCGATCGTTTCCGGCACGGCACCAAATTCCTGCGCTGGCGACCGGAAAAGGCGCCAGAGCAGTGCACGTTCGAGCAAATCACCTAGGGCAATTCCAGGAAAAGAGTGGAAACGTTTTCCACCCGGAATTGCGTCGAGGCAAAGGCGCCTGCTCTGCGTTGATGCTCCTCACGCCGCTTTCTTGCGCTGGCGCTCTTCGATTGGCACCGCGGCTGTGCGAAAATCTTGCCATGGATCAGAAGACAGGGAGGCAAGCCGGGTTGGGGTGTTGTCTACTGTGAAATAGGCCGGCCCGACGCCGGGACCGAGTTCGTCCCATGACAACGGCATCGAGACCGCCGCTCCCGGCCGTGCCCTTGTCGAGTAAGGAGCGACCGCGGTGGCACCGCGCTGGTTGCGCAGATAGTCGACGAGGATTTTCCCGCGCCGCTTGGACTTTGTGATGGTCGCGACGTAGCGGCTGGGGCTGTCGGAGGCCATGGCGTCCGCGACTGCCTTGGTGAAGGCTTTCACGGCGGGCCATTCGGCTTGCGGCTTCAACGGCGCTACCACATGCAGGCCCTTGCCGCCGGAGGTCTTGAGGAATGGGACAAGCCCTGCTTCCCGCAGCCGCTCGCGTGTCTCGACAGCCGCTTCGGTCATCGCCTCCCAGCTCACGCCCTCGCCGGGGTCGAGATCCATGATGATCGTATCGGGACGCTCCCAGTCGCTCACCATCGACCCCCAGGGGTGAATCTCCAGCGCCGCCGACTGGACGAGACCCATCAAGCCGTCGAGATCGTTGATGCTGATCAGCTTCTCATCCGGCGGATCCCTGGGGTCCTGGACCAGCACGATGTTGGGATCGAGACCCTTCCAGGCATGCTTCTGGAAGAACTGCTCGCCTGAAATGCCGTTGGGGCAGCGCAGCAGTGCCAACGCACGCCCGACCATATAGGGCGACGCATAGCGCCAGACTTCGGCATAGTAGTCGGCGAGGCCCTCCTTGGTAACGCCCTGGTCCGGCCAGTAGAGGCGATCGGGATGGGTGAGCTTGACGGTCCGCCGCTGCGGCTGTTCGGTCTCCTTGTTCATCTTCGTCGCCTCGCGGACGATCTCTTTGGCGGGCTTGTCTTCACGCAATCCGCGAAATGAGGCATGGCGAAGATTGCCGTCGGCGGTCCAGGCGCGAAACTCGATCTCGGCGACGAGTTCGGGTCTGACATAACGGACCTGCCGCGCCTCTTCCGCACTGAGCCGCTCGTCGAACGGGCTCGAGGCAACGCGCATGCGCTCGAGCGTCTTGAACAGGTCCTGCGCGACCGCGGCCGTGTAACCAGTGCCGACGCGCCCGACATGGTGAAGCTTGCCTTGGTCATGGACGCCGAGCACGAGCGAGCCGATGGCATTGCGCGAGGTGGTCGACGGCACATAGCCGGCCACGACGAACTCCTGCCGCGCGGAGCATTTGGACTTGACCCAATTCCTGCCGCGGCCGGAGCGATAGGGCGCATCGCGAAGCTTGGAGACGACGCCTTCGAGGCTCAGCCGGCAGGCATGCCGCAGCACCAGCGCGCCGTTCTCCTCGAAATGCTGGCTGTAACGGATGAGCTCTGGGCCGGCGGCTGTGATCTTTCCCAACAGCTTCTTGCGTTCGGCCAAGGCGACATCGCGCAGGTCGTATCCATCGAGATACAGCAGGTCGAAGACGTAGAAGCGAAAGCGATCGTTGCGCCCGGTGCTGAGATCGGCTTGCAGGGCGCCGAAGTCGGATGCGCCGACCGATGTCTCAACCACGAGTTCGCCGTCGATCAGCGCCGTGCCGACGGCGAGCTCGGCCAGCGCCGTAACGACCGCCTTGCCGAACTTCTTCGTCCAGTCGAGGCCGCTGCGCGTCAGCAGCTTCACCCGGCCGGCTTCGATCCTGGCCTGCAGCCGGTAACCGTCGAATTTGATCTCGTGCAGCCAGCGTTGACCTGATGGCGCCGTCGAAACTAGCGTCGCCAGCGTCGGCTCGACGAAATCCGGAAGCGCCGCCTTCCTGGCGCCCTTGATGCTGGACGGGTCCGTCACGTCGACAGGGGCGGTCTGCTCTTGGAGCGGGGCGGCCTTTGTGTGCCGGCCACGGGTCTTTCGGATGCGGCCGGTTCTCGATGACCAGCCGGGCTCCTCGCCGGCGATATCTTCGATCTCGCGGCCGGTCAGGACCGATTCCGGACGCTCGTCCAGGATGTCGGCCTCGCTCTTATCGCGCGCGGCGTCGTCGTCGCCCTTGATCAGCAGCCAGTTCTCACGTTCTTCCCGCGGCTTTCCGGCCATGCGCACCAGGTGCCACCGGCCGCCAAGTTTCTCGCCATGCAGTTCGAAATCCATTTGGCCCTTGGCGTAGCCACGGCGGGCATCGCCGATCGGGGTCCAGGTGCCCTTGTCCCACAGGAGGACGGCCCCGCCGCCATATTCGCCCTTCGGGATCGTCCCTTCGAAGCCGCCATAGTCCAGGGGATGATCCTCGACGTGCACGGCAAGACGCTTTTCGCCGGGGACGAGGCTCGGTCCCTTGGTGACCGCCCAGCTCTTCAGCACGCCATCCATTTCGAGACGGAAGTCGTAATGGAGCCGCGTTGCGGCATGTTTCTGGATGACGAAGCTGTTGCCGGTCTTCGCCGCCTTGCGGCCCTGCGGTTCCGGGGTGATGGAGAAATTGCGCTTCCTGCGATAGGTCTCGAGCGCCATCTGTCAGCCGGCTTTGCGACGCGGTGCGGTTTCCTTTGCCCTCGCACGCTGCGGTTCCTTGGATTTTGCAGCGCCTTTCCGCGGCGTTGGCTGTTTTTCGCCAACGCCTGCACTTTGGCGCAGCGCGTCCATGAGGTCGACGACCTTCTCGCGCTTCGGCTGCTTGGGTGGCTCGATCTTCCTGCCCTCAAGCTTCGCCTTGACGAGTTCGGCAAGCGCCGCCTCGTAGCGGTCGTCGAATGTGGTCGGGTCGAACTTGCCTCGCTTGGTTTTGATGATGTGCTCGGCCAGATCGAGCATCTCGCCCTGGACCTTGATGTCGGGTACGTCCTCGAAGGCGTCGGTCGCCGAGCGCACTTCATAGTCGAAATTGAGCGTGGTCCCGATCAGGCCCTCGTCGTAGACGCGGATAAGCAAGGTGCGGACGCGCCGGAACAGAACCGTTTGGGCGATGGCGGCGACTTTCTTCCGACGCATGCCTTCACGGATGAGCGTGAATGCCTCTTCGCCATGCTTGTCCGAAGGGGCTAGGTAATAGGGTTTGTCGAAATACACGTCGTCGACGCCCGAGCAGCCGACGAAGGCTGAGACCGACAGTGTCTTGTCGCTTTCGGGGACGGCGGCGGCGACCTCGTCGGGCTCGACCACGACATACTCGCCCGAACCTGTCTCATAACCCTTGACCTGCTCGTCCTTCTCCACCGGCTTACCGGTCTCGCTGTCGACGAACTCGCGATGAACCCTATGGCCGGTCGCGCGGTTTACCGTGTGAAAGGCAATCCGCTCGGAGGTCGAGGCGGCTGTGTAGAGCGCCACCGGGCAGCTGAGCTCCCCTACCTTCAGGAAACCTTTCCAATTTGCCCTGGGCGCCAAGATACTGCCTCGCTGGTCCAACACGTGATGAGGTGCAACGTGGCGGCGCCGGGATTTGTTCCTGGAGATAAACAATCATGCCATGCGATCGCGGCCGCCACCTGCAAACCCTATCTTCGCGCGCCTGCCGAATGGTCTCGACCGCCTGGGAGTCGCGCCCTCGCAACCACGACGGGTGGCGACCAGCCTGGAATGCCGCCGGCGCAATGAAGCGCTGCGCTGTTCGTCGTTTCACATCGGGCAGTCGAACCTTTGGGAGCGGCGGAACATCAACGGCTGCGCACCAGGCGCCGGTGGTTCGTTGGCTCATGCGATGTTACGGACCTCCGGCCATGGAGCCGACGACCACCATAACCAGCGCGTCGACGTCGATCTCGCCATCGACGATTATTTTATCGCCATCCCGTCGAACCTTGAGTTTCGACGGGTTTTCGGCCGCCTGCCTTTCGAGTTCCTCTATCACTCCGGTGATCGCCTTGACCTCGAGCGGTCGCGCTTTCATATCGCTGGCACCCATTCCAGAACACTCCTTCTTTTGGCTTGGGATAATGCTTGAATTCGCATTCGAAGCGACCCCATGGGATGCGGCGGATGTGAGCCTGTCGCCAAGCTAACCCTCGAAGGCGAGGAGTGTTCCCGATCAGTGTCCAACGACGCGACCGTCAGCAGATCTCTCGCTGGGTAGTTGGAACATTTCCTGACCGGCCCAGTTTGTTGCTAGGAGCATATCGGGAGTGACACATGGCAAAAGATGGCGAGGAACATGGCCGTATCTGCGAGCGTGGGCTGAACGCAAGGCAGACGGAATCCGCGCGCAAGAGCGGATGGTCAGACCGGGTGTCGCAGGCGCCGAATGAGCCGGAGCCAGTGTCGACAGGGATGGTCACCCTTGTCGACCACGAGGCTATTCGGGATTGGGCCGCAGCACGCGCTGGCTTCCCCGCGCTTCTCCCAGCCGAACCTTCGATCGAACAAAATGAGCCCTCGCTTGTCATCGTCTTCGGCCAACACACCTATCAGGACCAGGATCGAGGAGCGGATCGACCACCGACCATGGGTGGACCGGAACAGGTTGAATGGGAAGAATGGTTCGAGATTTTTGACGCCCGCGGACTTGCACTTGTGGTGGCTGAGGACAGGCCCGGCGTCCGCGAGCAATTTCATGAGTTGGTAGCACGGTGAGCTGGCGGTCCCGTACGGAGACCCCACTCACGGCTCCCGGTCGTTCATCCTCGATTTCTGCTCAGCCGGATTATGGCTGGTGCGCTGGCCTGGTGCCGCCACCTTTCATTTCTGCATCATGCGTATGGTGGCTGTCACGCTCGCCGCCGCCTCCAGAAATCTTGCTGCGCTTGCGCTGGTCGGAATCCGCGGGCGGTCTGTTGATCTTGAGCGGAGCCTTGGCATTTTCGTGTGAAGCGCCAGGGCCACCCTGCCGGATGCTCGCAGGCGTTTTCTTGGACGTGGACATCTTTCTCGCCTCAGCGGTCTTGCTGATTGATCTGATGAGTGGTGTTGACGTTGATATTGCCTTGCTGGCCCTGCTTCTCGGGGTTGGGAGCCTGGCGTTTGCTCGCCTCATCGAGCCGAACCGACTTGCGTTCGCCGACACCCTTGGGACTCCGATTTTCGGCTGGGACGGGTGGGGGTTTCTTGCTCATGGCTGAACTCCTTCCTGGAGAAGAACCGATGGCACGGTCGATTGTTCCGCGAATTGCCGCGCGCACTGATCATCACGCGTTCTCCGCGCTTCGGTCGGGAAGCTAAGGCTCCTGAGAAGCCGAACACAGCCAACTACCCGGCGGTCGCTGCCGAGGTTCGCCGCGCCGTCCGCGAGCGGTCAAGCCGTTGCCGAACCGCGAGGCTGAGTCACTCGCCAATGCGAGCGCAATGCTCAAGGCGGCAAAAGCCTGAAATCATTGCCCTCGGGCAACAGCTGCCCGCCGTCGACAACGATGGTCGTGCCGGTGATGTAGCTGGCGTCGTCGGAAGCCAGGAACAGGAAGGCGTTGGCGACGTCGCGCGGGCTGCCAAGGCGGCCGAGGGGAATGGAGTCCTCCATGTTCTTGATGTAGGCCGCGCCGCGATGCAACTCGATCGCCTCGGTCAGGATGTTGCCAGGCTCAACGCCGTTGACCGTGATGCCGTAGCCGGAGAATTCGAGCGCTGCAGCGCGGATGAAGCCGTTGATGCCGGCCTTGCTGGCGGAATAGTGGCCGTGGCCCGGGCTGGTGACGTGTGGGCCGGTGATGGACGAGGTGTAGAGCATGCGGCCGAAGCCTTGCGCCTTCATCGGCACCAGAGCGGCGCGGCTGGCATTGAAGGTGCCGCGTAGATTGACCGCCATGACACGGTCCCAGTCGTCGGCACTGGTGTTTTCGATCAACTGCCAGGGATAGATGCCGGCATTCTGCACGATGATGTCGAGGCGGCCGTGTTGTTTGAGCGCCAGCGCCACCGCTGCCTCGGCATCGGCCATCAGCGAGATGTCGGTGCGGATGAAAGGGACGGCGAGCTCGTCCGCGGTCGCTTGTCCGGCCCCATCCTCCGTGTCGGCGAGGACCAGCCGTGCACCCTCTTCGGCGAAGCGCCGTGCGATGCCCTTGCCGATGCCGCGGGCGCTGCCGATGATCAGCGCCACCTTGTCCTTCAGTCGGTCGGTCATGCGAGCAGCCCTGTCATGCGAGCCTCTGGCGGATGGTTTGCTTGAAAGCATCGAGCAGCACTGCGGCCAGCACCAGCAGGCCATGGATGACCTGGGTGAAATTGGCCGGCAGGCCCATCAGGTTGATTGCCGTGTTGATGGCCGAGAGCAGCAGCACCCCGGCATAGACGCCGGGCAAGGTGCCGACACCGCCTTTCAGGCTGACGCCGCCGATCACGACGGCGGCGAAGGCATTGAACAGCAGGCCGACGCCGAGATTGGCGGTGGCTCCTGACGTGCGGATCGCCAGCAGCCAGCCGGCGAGGCCGGCGATTGCGCCGGCGAGAACGAAGGCGATGACGAGATTGCGGTTGACGCGGATGCCGGCGCGAAAAGTTGCCGTCTCGTTGCCGCCGATCATGACGAGATGACGGCCGAACGGCGTCTTGGCCATGATCAGCGAAAAGACGACGAAGCAGCCAACCGCGATCCATGCGGTGAGCGGGAGGCCGACAAGGCGCTGGATGCCGAACCAGCGGATGGCCGGCGCCAGGTCCTGCGCCGAGCGGCCGCCCGAAACGACCAGCACAAGGCCGCGTACCCAGATGTAGGACGCCAGCGTGATGATGAAGGCGCTCATCTTGACCTTGACCACGAGGTAGCCGTTGAAGGCACCGATGATGCCGCCGACTGCCAGCGCCAGCAGCAGCGACACCGGAACCATCAGCCATTCCGGGTGGAGTTGGATGCCAAGACCAATCCCAGCCGAGCAGAACAAGATGCCGACCGCCATGGCACTGAGCGCGGCCACGGATTCCACCGACAGATCCATGTGACCGGCGATGATGACCAGCGCCAGGCCGATCGACATGACGCCGAGCACGCTCGAAGCCTCGATGATGTTGGCGAAGATGCCGAGCTGGAAATAGTTCGGGACAAAGATGGAAAAGACCACCAGCACGAACAGCAGCATGAACCAGACGAGGTTATCGAGAACGAACTCCAGGGCTTTGCGTGTGCGCGGGTTCATGGGCTGATCCGGTTGGCGCATGCCCGGCGAAATCAAATCGATTTCGTCGCATTCAGGCGCGGAAACAAATTCGCCACGGCGTCCTTCGGACGCGGCGTTGTGAAAGGGCAGCCTCCGGGCCGCTACGGCCCGGAGCGCGTTCGGATGACTATTCTACGGACTTGACGGTGGCCGTCGGCGGCTTCTGGTTGCCCCAGAAGGCCGGGTTGTCGACATTCTCCTTGGTGATGGCCGCACCGGGGATCTTGATATTCGGGCCCCAGGCTTCCTTGGTCACGGTCGATTTCAGGCCGAGCACGTCGTATTCGCCGGGCTTGATCTCTTGCTTCTTGACGATCTTGTCCATGAACATGGCCACGGCCGCCGCCTGCGCGTAGAGCGGCTGCTCGACTTCGACGTTGAGCCAGCCCTTGCGGATCAGGTCGAGTCCGACCGGAGCGCCGTTCGAGCTCATCAGCATGACGTCGCCCGGCTTCTTGCCGGCGGCCTCGAGCGAGGCGACGGCAGCAACCGAGAGGTGCGCGGCATGGCTGAAGATCAGGTCGATGTCGGGGTTGGCCTGCATCTGGTCGGCAACGATTGTGCCGGCGTTGCTGGCTTCCCACTGCATGGCCGGCAACGAGATAATCTTGACGTCCGGGAACGCCTTCATTTTTTCCTCGAACCCCTTCTGGATATCGAGCGTGTAGGGGTCGCCCGGGTCGCCGAGCACCTGCAGCACCTTGCCCTTCACCGAGCCGTTCTTGGCTTTCAGGAGTTTCTCGGCCTGGTCGGCGGCGACGTAGCCGATCTCGACCGTTCCGGCGACGGAGGTGAAGTCGGAGGGGGTCGCGGTGATCTGGCGGTCGAACTCGACCACAGGGATGCCGGCCGCGCGGGCGGCCTCGACGGACGGTTTCAGCGCATTGAAATCGACGGCCGCCAGAATGATGGCCGCCGGCTTCAGCGCGATGACGTCGTTCATCTGCGATTGCTGAGCGTCGGTCTTGTTGTCGGCGTTCAGCGTCTTCATCTCATAGCCGGTCTGCTTCAGGAACAGCTCCAGAGCGCTCACCGAGCCGGTCTGGAACTCATCCAGCAGTGTCGGCACCAGATAGTAGACGATACCCTTGGACTGCGCGAATGCCGGCGTGAGCGTGGCAAAGGCCAATGCCAGGATACCGAAGACAGCAAGAAGTATTCGCTTCATGTCGTTCGCTCCTCTTAAGCCGGACCCCTCTTTTTGTCCCTCAGCCCGCCGGTCCGGCACCGGCAAGCGTCTCCCCGGTGATCATGTTGATCACCGCGTCGGGACTTGTTTTATTGCGTGCGACGTCGCCCGCCACGACGCCTTGCCGGATCACAACGATCCGATCGGCGACCTGGAAGGCCTGTTGCATAATGTGAGTGATGATGACGACGCCGATGCCCTGGTTGGCCACCTGGCGGATCATGTCGAGACCGCGCCGCGTCTGCTCGACACCAAGGGCTGCGAACGGTTCGTCGAGCAGCACCAGCTTGCCGCCCCAGTGCACGAAGCGGTTGAGTTCGATGGCTTGCCGCTGACCCCCCGAAAGGTGCTCGACATTGGTGCGCAGCGACGGAATACGGGTGCCGGCACTGGCCAGCGCCTTTCCGACGACGGCTTCCATGGCGCGCTCATCGAGCACGGGAATGCCAAAAACCTTCCTGGTGATCTCGCGGCCCATGAAGAAATTGGCGACCACGTCGACGTTGGTGCACAGCGACAGGTCCTGATAGACGGTCTCGATGCCCGCCGCCTTGGCCTCGGCGGGTGTTCGGGCAAGGAACTCCTTGCCTTCGAACAGCATGCGGCCCGAGGTCGGCTCCAGCCCGCCAGCGATGATCTTGACCAGTGTCGATTTGCCGGCGCCGTTGTCGCCCAGCAGCGCCACGACTTCGCCCTTGCCGATCGAGAAGCTGATCCCCTTGAGCGCTTCGATGGCGCCATAATTCTTGGTGACGTTGTCGAGCACCAGCAAGGGTTCGTTCATGCCGCAATCTCCCTGCCTTTGAGAAGGTCGCGCTCGCGCTCGCGTTCGGCAGCGAACATCTGGCCGAAGCGAGGCGACAGCACGCCGGAAACCGCAAGGGCGGCTGCGCCGCGCAACACCGAATGTTGGCCGCCGCGCGCGACGAGGATTCGAGCTGTCGTGCGGTCCTGCCGTGCCGAAACGGAGTTGTGCAGGCCGACAGTCGAACCAGCCAGCCGTTCGAGCAGATCGGTGGATGCCAGCCCGCCGAGGATGACCGTTTCAGGGTCGAACAGGTTCTCGATGGTGGCGACGGCATTGTGAAAGATCGGTGCGACTTCGGCCACCCATTCGGCCTCGCCGCCGGTCCAACGCCCCCGCGCTTCGAGTGACAGGTAGCGTTCGAGACAGCCTCGGTTGCCGCACGGGCAAGCCTCGCCACCGGGAACGACGGGAATGTGCCCGATCTCGCCGGCATTTCCCCAGGCGCCGCGCAATGCGGAGCCGTCATGAACCATGACCCCGCCAAGGCCGACGCCGAAATAGAGATAGTAGTATTCGGAAAACTGGGCGCCGAGGCCATAGAGGCGCTCGCCCATGGCTGCAGCCGCCATGTCGGTTTCAAAGAAGGCCGGCAGCCCGGTGGAAGTCGCCAGTCGCTCACCCAGTGCCACACCCTTCCAACCGGTCATGGTGGTCGGACCGACGAAACTCATGGATTCGACATCGAACGGCCCGGGCAGGGCCAATCCCACGCCCAGCACGCGTCCTCCAGCCCGCAGGCCGGTCAGTTCGATCACCATCGCTCCGATCAAATCGAAGGCATGGTCCGGCGTCGCGTTCGGCGCCTCGCGATAGGTGCTCTCGATGACGTCGCCGCTCAGATTGATCAAGGCTGCACTGATGCCAAGCGGGGTAATGTGAACACCGACGGCATATCCGCCCTCGGGATTGATGCGCAGGGTCGCCGGAGGCAGGCCGCGCCCTTTCGGCTCTTCGCGCAGCGACAGGATATAGCCCTGTTCTTCCAGCTCTCGAACGATGGTCGATACGGTCTGGACGGTGAGCCCGACGCGCCGGGCGATCTCGCCGCGGGCGATCGGCCCATGCAGGCGGATGGACTCAAGCACGATGCGCCGGTTGTACGGCCGCCCGAACTCCTGATTGGTCCCCCGTAGTGCCATGACTTGCGTGCCCTTAGGAGAGATTAGCTTCGCACCTGTTATTTATTCAGTCAAATGGAATTCAAAAATAAATTGATGGGGCGAATCCAAATCCAGAGAAGGCCGTGGACCGCACACCCGGTTCAGGACCTGCTCACGCGTCGTCGTAGGCCGATTGCCACCATTTCGAACCGCGCCAAGGGTGAGTGAACCAGTCGACCCACAAGCGAGGAAGGCAGTGCGAAACTCTGAGGGGCTTGATCTTTACTGTCGCTCGCGCACTCGAATTCTGGTACAGGGCCAGTTTTTTTGGAGGGGGAAGTTTTGTGGGCAAAGACTTAAGCAAGGAGTACGGGCCGGCATTCTTTGAATCTCGCAGCCGGGAGGTTGGTATTGCTGAAACGGTCCTGCGCCCTTTGATTAGCCTACTGCGGCCGAAATCCATTGTCGACTTTGGAACAGCTACGGGATCGTGGCTCGCCGCGTCAAAACACCTGGGCGTGCAGAAAATAAGAGGTATCGACGGACCTTGGGTGCCCGCAGAGCAGAGGCTCATCGCCCCACACGAATTCACCGAAGCGAATTTTGAAGAAGATTTGCCCGACCTTGGCCGATTCGATCTGGCGATTTCGGCAGAAGTGCTGGAGCATATCTCTGGCCCGGCGTCTCTCAGAGCTGTCGAGTGGCTGTGCCGCAGCGCGCCGGCAGTGCTGTTTTCTGCCGCTATTCCGTTTCAGGGCGGCATGCACCACATCAACGAACAATGGCAAAGCCATTGGGCAAATGCCTTCGAAACATATGGCTTCAAAGCCTACGACATAATCCGGCCGGTGATTTGGACTGACACGTCAATCCCCGTTTATTACCGGCAAAACCTGATCTTTTTGGCTGACGACGAGACCGCAAGAAATCATGGTCTCGTCCCGGTCGCCCCTGCGTTCCTTGATCGTGTTCACCCTGAAGAGTACTTTTCAAAGGTGACAAAGCTAAAGCGGCGCACCATCACGGGGCGCATCAAATGGCTGCTTGCCGGCATGCATCGGCCGGAACGGTCCACGCTCCTGCAAAAGAGCTAAGCGGCAAAGACGGCGCCGGGCATGTCGACGCTGGTGCCATTTGAGGCTGAGGTGGAACGCGTTGGATGCCGACAACTGGGCTTCGACAATCTGCGTTCGCCCCGCAAGGGGAAAGCTCGAACGGCGACAAGAGTCCGAATGAAGGAATGAGGTCTGGCGAGATGGAGGTTGCCCGAACGGCTCGATTGCCTGAGAGCCGGGATTCTGCTCCCGGCCTGCGCGCGTCAGAGGTACTGTGCGACCTTCCTGCCGACGGTGAGGAAGCGCAAGGGATCGATCGCTTCGCCATTATGGCGGACTTCATAATGCAGATGCGGGCCGGTTGAGCGGCCGCTGCTGCCGGTCTTGCCGATGACGGCGCCGGCATCCAGTTTCTCGCCCACGGTCACGTCGATTTCGCTGAGATGTCCGTAACGCGTCGCAAAGCCATTGCCGTGGTCGACTTCCACCATGCGGCCATAGCCGCCGTTCCAGCCTGCCTTGGTGACGATACCGGGAGCCGTGACCTTGGCTGCCATGCCGATCGGGGCCCTGAAATCCATGCCGGAATGGAGTGCCGCGGTGCCGAGAAGGGGGTCGGTGCGCACCCCGAACGGGCTGGTGACGGAATGACCCGGCGCCGGGTTGGTGAGCGGCAGCTGGCGCGCTTCTTTCTTGAGATTGTCGAGCGCGTCTAGCGCTTCGTCCAATTCCTTGACCTTGCTGTCGAACTTCATCGAGGAGTCGAGCGGGATCAGCGGTCCGCCGACATCGCTATCGCCCTTGCCGAAATCGCTGTCGACCGGCAGTCCCGCTGCTTGAAGCGCCTGCGTGATCGCGTCGGCGCTCTTGTAGGCGTTGTCGGCAAGCGTGCTGATGCGGGTCAGTTGGTCATTCTCGATGGATTTCAGCGACTGGTTGATCGACACGAACAATTTGTCGGCACGATCGGCGGCTGAATCGTTGGGCAGCGGATCGGAGCGGGTCGACCATAGCGAAAACGGCCTGGTGTCGCCGGCGCCGAGGTCGGCGCTAAGGCTGGCGACCGCATAGTTCTGCGCTGGCTCCTTGATACTGCCGGTCACTTCGGCGCGTTTGTCCGGCTTGTCCACCGCTGCCGGATCTTCGGCTGGCGCCGCGCCGACTTCGTTCTCAGCACGTTCGAGCAGCGGGCCAAGCCGACCGTGGCGCTGGGTCAATTGGCTCTGCCGTTCCAGCAGCTCGCTGACCTTGGTTTCCATCAGCTGCTGGTCGAGCAACTGGCGGCTGGTGATGCGGTCGACCTGGGCGCGAAGCGCCGAAATGCGATCTTCATAGGCTTGCTGCATGCGTGCCTGCCGCGCCGTGGTGGCGCCGATCAAATCGTCACGCAGCACGAGATAAGAGGTGGCCATGAGGTAGCCGATGGCAATGGCGGCCAGTGCCGAGCCGACAAAGGCCGCGAGCCAGGGACGGATCGTGAAGTGCCTGATCTCGTTGCCCCGGGCGATGATGACCGTATGGGGCTCCTTGCGCCTGCCGAAGACTGCTGACTGACCGGTTGCGTTCACGGGACCAAGCTTTCGGTTACGACACCACGACAGCTTGACTACACATTATTAAGGTTAACAAAGGCTTGTTGTGCACAAGCTTGCGGCGGGTGTCCGTCAGGCGAGGATAAGGTTGGGGGAGGCACGAACGCCCGTGCCGGTAATCCTCAAAGCGCGCGAACGGCCTCGAGCACCTCCTCGGCATGGCCCTTGACGCGGACCTTGCGCCAAATCCCAGCGATCCGTCCGTTGCGGCCGATCAGGAACGTCGCGCGCTCGACGCCCATGTATTTGCGGCCATACATCGATTTCTCGACCCACAGATGGTAGGCCTCGATCACCTTGCGCTCCTCGTCGGCGGCAAGGTCGATGGTCAGATTGTATTTCGACTTGAACTTGTCGTGCTTCCTGGCGGTATCGGGCGACAGGCCGATCACCACGGCGCCTGCCTTCTCGAAGTCCGGCTTCAGCCGCGAAAAGCTGATCGCCTCTTGCGTGCAGCTTGTTGTGTCGTCCTGCGGATAGAAATAGAGGACAATGGGCTTGCCGGAGAATGCGGCAAGGCTGAGCGATCCGCCGCCGTCGCGCGGCAGATCGAATTGCGGCGCAAGATCGCCCACGTCGAGGTCAGCCATACCGATGCCCTTGTTTGAGGTTACGCGCGAAGCCACACCGATATAGTGTCGAGCGGGGAGTCGTCCACGATCGAGTTCGTACAACGGAAAATTGCTTGGATCAGGAGCAACCGCAACACAAGAAGATCCGATTCAGGCGTGGCGAGATCACCGACCTGGCGGCTTTCCCGTCGGCATGTCGTGTGCCGCCGCTCGGTCAGGCGCGGATCGGACGCGGCTTTCGCATCTTGTCGCGGCTGTTCGCCAGTCTGGTCGCTCTTGTGTTGCTGGCCGCCGTGCTCGTCTATCTGGTTGGCGCCTCCGGCATCGGGGCCGACCGGCTTCGTATCGAGGCGGAAACGGCTCTTGAGCAGCTGGCCGGCGTCGATGTCAATGTCGCGGTGGGGCCAGCGCGCATCACGCTCGACAGTTCGAGTTTCATAGCGCTGCAGGTCAGCGATGTCAGCCTGAAGACTGCCGACGGCAAGCCGATGGCCGATGCCGGCCGCGTGCGATTCGGCGTTCGCCTGGTTCCGCTGCTGTGGGGGGATGTGCGGCTGACCAGCGCCAGGATCTCCGATGCCCGCATTGTCGTGGCGGCGATGCCGTCCGGCGGCGACTGGACCGCCGCCCTGCGCAATGCGGACGGCCTCATCGACCCGGAGAAGCTGTCCAATGCGGTGTTCGGAAACGTCAACCGCGCGCTCGATGCCGTGCGGGAAGATTCGCTGCGCCAGATCGATCTTCGCAATGTCGAATTCGTGCTGCCCGAAACCGGAACGATCAACCTCTTCAAGATAACCGACGCCACCGTCGTGCAATCGGGACCGGGCGGCATGCAGTTTTCATCCAAGGCGGATGTCAACGGCAGGACGGTTACCGTTGCCGCTTCCGCCACCCGCGACATCGTGGCACACCGCGTCACGGCGCTGGACGCCATCATCGACCTGGCGGATGCCGACGGTCCCGCGGCCGCCGCTGGGAAGTTGGGCGCGGTCGCGCTGAAGCTGACGGGATCGGAAGGATCGGGGGCAAATGCATCGCGGCTGACGGCTCTTTTGTCGTCGACTGGTTCCGTTCTCGATCTGGGCACGCGCGGGCTGCTGCCGGCCGACGTCGATGTCGACGCAACGCTTGTTGCCGGCAGCAACAAGGTCCAGATCGACAGGTTGCTGCTGAAGACCGGTCGCTCGACATTCGATTTCGCCGGTTCGATCGGGCCGAAGCCGGCAAGCGGAGCGGCGGGTGAGGAGCCTTCCTATCGCTATGACCTGACAAGCGACGGTTCGTCGCTTGCGCCTTCGGAGTCGCCTGAGCCAGCGCTGACCTTCCTCGCCCGGATTGCCGGTGTCTACAACACGGTGAGCCACAGACTGGTCGCCGACCAGATCGCGCTTCGGTCCGCTGCTTCCAGCGAAGTGCTTGGCACCGCTGCCGTGGCATTCGTCGACGGCAAGGCGCCGGGAATCAACCTTGCCGTCAATATCCACAATATGCAGGTCTCTCACGTGAAGCAGCTGTGGCCGTGGTTTTCGGCGCGCAACGCCCGGCTGTGGGTGCTTGCCAATCTGTTCGGTGGCCGCGTCGTCGACGCCAACCTCCAGTTCCAGGTCGTGCCGGGCCGGCTGGGCAACGGCGTGCCGCTGTCCGCCGACGAAATATTCGGCCGCTTCCAGATCGAGGGTTCGCGCTTCGACACGGCCGGCCGCATTCCGCCGATACGCGACGCGGTTGGCGTCGTCGGCTTTCACGGCAACGATGTCGATATCTCCCTGTCCTCTGGCACCGTCTATATGCCCAGCGGCCGCACCGTGGCGGCCAGCAATGGCACGCTGGCGGTCAAGGCGGCCAATCACCCGCCGGTCATCGGCGCGCTCGACATCGACGTCGACGGCGACGCATCCGCTGTTGCCGAACTCGCATCCTACGAGCCGATCAACGCCATGCGTCATGTCGGCATTCTGCCGGAAGAACTGTCGGGCAGCGTCACCGGCCACGTCAGGGCGAATATTCCCCTGCAGTCCGGCGTCGACTCCTCGAAGCTCGATTGGCTGGTGTCGCTCGACTACACCGGCATGTCGTTGGCCAAACCCTTCGAGGGGCAGACCGTGACGGATGCCGACGGTTCGATCACCGTCGACCCCGTTAAGGCGGTGATCTCCGCCAAGGCGTCGCTGAACGGCATTCCGGCCGAACTCAAGCTGATCGAGCCGCTCAGGGATGATGGGCCGGCGCGCAGCCGCAAGGTGACCTTGGTGCTCGACGACAAAGTCCGCGCCGCCGCCATGCCGGGTCTGAAGCCGCTGCTTGCCGGAACGGTGAAAGTAGCGATCGACAAGAACGGGAGCGGCAACCAGAACGTCTCGGCCGATCTGACCAATGCCAGGCTGGACATCCCCTGGGCGGGTTGGAGCAAGGGCGCGGGGGTCCCCGCCAATGTCACATTCGTCATGACCAAGGCCGGCGATACGACGACGCTGTCCGACTTCAACCTCGACGGAGAGAGTTTCTCCATCGACGGCAGCATCGTGCTGGTCAATGGTAGCTTGTCGTCGGCGCGGTTCAGCAAGGTCACCCTGAACAGGGGCGACGACGTCGCGGTGTCGGTGAAGCGATCCGGCAAGAGCTATGCGGTCGACATAACAGGCAATGCCCTGGATGCCCGATCGCTTATCAAGCAGTTCACCTCGGATGTGGACACGGCCACCAAGACGACAGGTTCCGATGCCATTTCAGTCAGCGCCGATGTCGATCAGCTGACCGGTTTCCACGACGAGCAATTGTCTAATTTGAAGCTCGACTACAGTGCGGCCGGATCGCGGGTGAACGGGCTGAAGGTCAGCGCCATGGCAAGTTCGGGCGCTGCCATAACCATCAGCAACACCACCGGTGCCGGCCGACGCGCCCTCAACATGCAGTCCGCGGACGCTGGCGCCGTCCTCAGGTTCCTCAACATCTATGAGCATATGGAAGGCGGAACGATCACCCTTGCGCTGGCGGGGCCGAGCGACGGAGCGCTGAAGGGCAAGGTCGACACCAGCAACTTTTTCGTGGTCAACGAGCCGAAACTGGCCTCCATCGTCTCGACCACGCCGGCCGGCGACAACCGCAGCCTCAATCAGGCGGTCAAGGGTAAGCTGGACACGTCGCGGGTGAAGTTCGAGCGCGGCTATGCCGAGATCGACAAGGGCAGCGGCTACCTGAAACTGGCCAATGGCGTGCTGCGCGGCCCGCGCATCGGTACGACGTTCCAGGGCACGCTCTACGACCAGAACAACAACATGGACATGACCGGCACGTTCATGCCGGTCTATGGCCTCAATCGCATCTTCGGTGAACTGCCCATCGTCGGCGCGCTGCTCGGCAATGGCCGCGACCGCGGCCTGATCGGCGTGACCTACCGGCTCAAGGGCAATGCCAACAAGCCGCTGCTCGACATCAATCCGCTGTCGGTCATCGCGCCCGGTATATTCAGGTCGATCTTCGAATACCGGTGAGTGGCCTCAAGCCGGCCGTACCAGAATGTGTTTTTTCTTTCCCAAGGAAAGCTTTACGGCGTTTTCCGGACCCAAATCCATTGAAGTCACCAGCCGGCGCTCGTCGCTGACAGGCTCGTCGTTAAGGCGCACGGCGCCGCCCTGCACATGCCGCCGCGCCTCGCCGTTCGACGCCGCCAGTCCGGCGGTGACGAGCAGCGACAAGACGCCGACACCAGCTTCGAGAGCGGCCTTCTCCACCTCGACTCTCGGCAGCGATTCGGCGAGCGCGCCTTCCTCGAACGTCTTGCGCGCGGTTTCGCTTGCTGTCTCCGCGGCTGCGCGGCTGTGCAGCAAGGCGGTGATCTCGGTGGCGAGGATCTTCTTGGCCTCATTGATCTCGGATCCGCCGAGCCGCTCGAGCCGCGCGATCTCGTCCAGGGGCAGCGTCGTGTAGAGTTTCAGGAAGCGGCCGACGTCGGCATCCTCGGTGTTGCGCCAGTACTGCCAGAACTCGTAGGGGTTCAGCATCTCCGCATCGAGCCACACCGCGCCCGACGCCGACTTGCCCATCTTGGCGCCTGACGAGGTGGTGAGCAGCGGCGTGGTCAGCGCATAAAGCTGCGCGTTCTCCATGCGGTGGCCGAGATCGATGCCGTTGATGATGTTGCCCCACTGGTCGGAGCCACCCATCTGCAGGCGGCAGCCAAGACGCTTGTAGAGCTCGACGAAATCATAGGCCTGCAGGATCATGTAGTTGAATTCGAGGAACGACAGCGACTGCTCGCGATCGAGCCGGAGCTTGACGGAATCGAAGGCCAGCATGCGGTTGACGGAAAAGTGACGGCCGACGTCGCGCAGGAAATTGACGTAGTTGATCTCCATCAGCCAGTCGGCGTTGTTGATCATGATGGCATCGTTCGGACCGCTGCCGAATTTGAGGTACGGCGTGAAATTGCGGCGGATGCCGGCGAGGTTGTCGTCGATATCCTGCGGGGTCAGCAGCTTGCGCGCCTCGTCCTTGAAGGACGGGTCGCCGATCATCGAGGTGCCGCCACCCATCAGCGCGATGGGCCGATGACCGGTCTGCTGCAGCCAGTGCAGCATCATGATCTGGATCAGCGAGCCGGCATGCAGGCTTTTGGCGGTCGCGTCGAAGCCGATATAGGCGGTCACCGTCTCCTTGGCGAAGATATTGTCGAGGCCGGCATCATCCGAAGTCTGGTGGATGAAACCGCGCTCGCTCATCGTGCGCAGGAAATCGGATTTGAAGGCGGACATTGTTTCTTTCCCGAAAGCACCCGGCCGCTGCGGCTCGGACGTGCATGAACGCGGGCGTTTAGCATCCAAGCGCGATCAGCAAAAGTGGTTTCCGGTTTTGCGTCGGATCGCGCTTCAACAAAGAACTCGCGATCAGCAAAAGTGGTTTCCGGTTTTGCGTCGGATCGCACTTCAACAAAGAACTCGCGATCAGCAAAAGTGGTTTCCGGTTTTGCGGCCCGGGCGGGTGGCCAAGCAGGGCAACGACTCGGGTTGACGGGTTCCTTCGGAGCCTTTGCCGGCGCGTAGGCTGACGGAAACGAAAAACCCGCCTGTGCGGCGGGTCACTGGCGCAAGTCAGCACCATAAACGAAATATATACCTTAGCTGAGGTCACGGAGTCAAGAAAAAATTCCTATCGTGAAAAGCTGCCGGTACAGAAGCTGCCGACACCGCTGAACTGGCTGCCGTCAGGTTTTACCTGAGTTCGGAGCCCTGGATGGCCAAGCCCACTTCTTGCCTCATCCTTTTGGCTGGCGTATTGAGGCGCCGCGCAGGGGCAGGGCCGAAGCGCCACGACGGGGCCATCCCGCAGATCAGACTCGGAAAGCTCCCGCGATGAACAGGAACTATCTCCTCCTCTTTCTGTTCAGTCTGCTGATGACTTTCGGCGGCCTGATGAGCCTTCCGCCGGTCGACCGCGACGAGTCGCGTTTTGTCCAGGCCACCAAGCAGATGGTCGAAACCTCCGACTATGTCGACATCCGTTTTCAGGATGCCTCGCGCTACAAGAAGCCGATCGGCATCTACTGGCTTCAATCGGCGGCCGTGGCGCTGAGCGGCGAGGGCGCGGCGGCGCCGATCTGGGTCTATCGCCTCGTCTCCATGCTTGGCATTGCCCTGGCCGTCGTCGGTATCGCCTGGACAGGCACGAAGCTCTTCGGGGCAAATGCGGGTCTCGCCGCCGGTCTGATGATGGCGGCGATCTTCGCCACCGCCTTCGAGGGCCGCGACGCCAAGACCGACGCGATGCTGCTGGCCTGCTGCGTCGCGGCTCAAGGCGCGCTCGCCCAGATCTATCTGGCGTCGCGGCGAAAGGAACCGATAGCCGCCCATCTGCCGTGGGTCTTCTGGGCGGCCCAAGGCCTGGGGATCCTTATCAAAGGACCCGTCGCCCCGCTGTTGTCGGTGCTGACGGTCGCCACCCTTTTCGCCTTCGAGCGCGACTGGCGCTGGATCCTGAAGCTGAAGCTCGTGCGCGGCGTCGCTCTGGTGCTCCTTATCGTGCTGCCTTGGGTCGCGCTCATCACCTGGAAGAGCGGTGGCGCCTTTCTGCAGGATGCCGTCGGCAAGGACATGGTGGCCAAGGTCGCGTCGGGTGAGGAGTCGCACGGCCTGCCGCCCGGTTTCTACATGCTGACCTATTCGCTGTTCATGTGGCCCTTCGGCTTGATCGCGGTCGGCGCCGGCCTTCAGGCCCTCAACCGGTTGCGCGACGATCCGCGGCTGCGTTTCTGTCTCGCCTGGTACATTCCGTTCTGGCTGGTATTCGAGTTGATCCCGACCAAGCTGCCGCACTATGTCCTGCCGGCCTATCCCGGCATGGCGCTGCTGATCGGCTGGTTGCTGACGTTGTCGCCGCAGGAGGCGAATGCGCCACTTAGGCGCTGGCAGAATTGGTTGTGGTGGTCGACAGCATTCGGTCTGGTCGTGGTCAGCCTCGGCCTGGCGGCGGTCTGCATCGGAGCGCCGATCTACCTCACCGGCACCTTCTACTGGTGGAGCATTCCGGCAGCCGCGGCAGCACTGGGGGCGGGCTACTTCGCTTTTTCCAGGGAGCTGCAAGTGCCGCTGCGCCGCATCGGCGCCATCGCGGTCTGCGCGGGCATCACCTATGGCTTGCTGTTCGGCATCATCGCGCCGTCGCTGAAGCCGATCTGGCTGAGCCCGGCCATCGAAGCGGCGGTCCGTGCCAACAGGCCCTGCGAGACCACGGTGCTCGCTTCGGCGGAATATCACGAGCCGAGCCTGGTGTTCCTGGTGGGCACGAAGACGGTGCTGACCGATGTCGATGGCGTCGCCAGACATCTGCTTGGCGACCCTGCCTGCGCGCTGGCGCTGGCACAGGTCGGCGACGAGCAGAAACTGAACGGCCTGCTGGCCGCACAAGGCAAGTCGGCAAACCGAGTGGCGCGGATCGATGGGCTCAACTATTCGTCGGGAGACAAACTGTCTCTCGGCCTCTATCGTGTGGCCCAATGACGGCTCGTCGATGCCCATGACGGCAACAATGGGGTCGAATTTCAGATGTTGGTAAAATCGCGCCCTTCCGTTTCCGGCCTGCTCCTTGGGCTAGGGCGCCGGTCCCTGGACAATTTTCGCGATACGATGCGGATCGTCAAAAGGCGCTTTGCCGTCCGTCCGGCCAGATACCCGAACATTTTGTGGTCGGTCTGGATACTGGTCTGGGCTTTGTTGACGGCAGCAGCGTTCGTCCGCCTCGACACACCGGCTGGAGTGCTTCACGGCCAGTGGTCGGCGAAATTTGTCCGGCTTGCCGACTTTTTCACGCAGCTCGGCCTCGGTGGCTGGTATCTCATCCCGTCGGCGCTTCTGCTCGTAGCCGCGAACCTGACGGACTGGCGAAGCCTCTCAAGGCGCTCGCTGATGCTCGCATACAACTGGACCTGCCTGGCTTTTCTGGTGCTGGGCGCCGTCGGCCTGTCGGGCCTCACCGTCAATGTGCTGAAATACGCGATCGGTCGGGCTCGCCCGCTCTATTTCGGCGACTTTGGTGTGCTGGCCCTGCATCCCTTTGCCTTCGATGCGCGCTTCGCCGGCTTCCCGTCCGGCCATGCCACTACCATGGGCGCCGTATTCGGCGTCGCCCTGCTGTTGTTTCCAAGGCGCTGGTACATCGCATTGGCGATCACGGCTTGCATTGCCTCGACGCGGGTCTTCGTTGGCGCGCACTATCCCAGCGACACTGTTGCCGGCTTCGGGCTCGGCTGCGCCTTCGCGCTGGCCTGCGGGCTGCTCTTTGCCCGGCTCGGCTTCATCTTTCGTCCGATGCCGTCAGGATTGCCGGTCCGCAAGAACACGTTTCGGCTGATCGGACCGACAAGGAAGGCCTGAGCGTTCGGTCTGGCTCGAACCGGCCCTGGCGTGCGCCTTTCCCTGAGATGGGGAGGCTCGTAAATGGCTGCCGTTCTTCCTATCTCAGCCGCTTCGGCCGCGGATCCGACAATTCACCGGCAAGCCGGCGGTCGAGATAATCAGCGCACTCCTCGAGCAACAGGTCGGCGTCGTTGGAGAAGAAATGGTTGGCGCCGGGCAACGTCTTCTGCGTGATGGTGATGCCTTTTTGCGTGTGCAGCTTGTCGACCAGGCCTTGCACATCCTTTGGTGGCGCCACCTTGTCGGCATCGCCATGGATGATCAGGCCCGATGACGGACAGGGCGCCAGGAACGAGAAGTCATAGGTGTTGGGCTGCGGCGCGATCGAGATGAAACCTTCGATCTCCGGCCGGCGCATCAAAAGCTGCATGCCGATCCAGGAGCCGAAGGAGTAACCGGCGACCCAGCAACTCTTGGAATCCGGATGCAGCGACTGCACCCAATCCAGCGCTGCGGCGGCATCCGACAATTCGCCGGTGCCGTGATCGAATTCGCCCTGGCTGCGGCCAATGCCGCGGAAATTGAAGCGAAGCGTCGTGAAATCCCGCTTCTGGAACATGTAGAAGAGGTCGTAGACGATCTTGTTGTTCATCGTGCCGCCGAACTGTGGGTGCGGGTGCAGAACGATGGCTATCGGCGCGCTCTTTTCCTTGGAAGGCTGGTAGCGCCCCTCCAGGCGGCCGGCAGGACCGGTGAAAATGACCTCAGGCATAAAATACTCCACTTGCAACGAATGCGCGGCGCCCGGAACATGTCTTCCTCTGGCCTTGACGCAGGGCGAGCGTCTTCTTAGAAGCTAGTTTAGAATTGTTCAAAACTGAGTGGCAAGCCATCGAGCCGGGCCACCCGCGCCGCAAGCCGCGTAAATAGGACGCCTCGCCTTGGAATTTCAAGGAAATAACGCGATACGTCGGCGGAATGGCTTCTAACGGGACCAACTGGACGAAAATGGCCGCAAAACGAGCCTATCTCGACTACAATGCCAGTGCGCCGCTGCTTGCAGTGGCCCGCGAGGCAATGGTCGCGGCGCTCGATTTCGCCGCCAACCCGTCCTCGGTCCACGCCGAAGGCCGCGCCGCGCGACGCCTGGTCGAGACCGCAAGGCGTGATGTGGCGGCACTTGTCAACGCCAAGCCCGAGCACGTCGTGTTCACCTCCGGCGCGACTGAAGCCGCCTCGACGCTGCTTTCACCCGATTGGCAGATGGGACGCGGCGCCATACGCATGAGCCGGCTCTACATGTCCGAAGCCGATCATCCCTGCCTGTTGAACGGCGGGCGCTTCCCGGCCGGACTGGTGACGCGGCTCGGCGTCGATGCTGACGGCACCGCCGATCTTGCAGCCTTGGCCGCAGCACTTGTGGCGCATGACAAGGTCGATGGCCTGCCGCTGGTCGCCATCCATGCCGCCAACAACGAGACCGGTGTCATTCAGCCGATCGATCGCATCGCCGGTATCGTCAAGGAAGCGGGCGGCATCCTCGTCGTCGACGCCGTTCAGGCTGCCGGACGCCTTTCAATCGATATGTCAGCGGGTTACGCTGATTATCTGATACTGTCTTCGCACAAGATCGGCGGCCCCAAGGGCGTCGGCGCCATAGTCGCCGCCTCCGATCTGATGATGCCGAAGCCGCTGATCAATGGCGGCGGCCAGGAAAAGGGCCACCGTGGCGGCACGGAAAACCTCGCCGCCATTGCCGGTTTTGGCGCCGCCGCACGCGCGGCTCTGGGCGGGCTGCCGGCCATGGATGCGGTGCGGCAGCGCCGCGACGAGATCGAAGCCATTGTGAAAATGTTGGTGCCGGACGCGGAAATCTTTGGAACGGGTGCGCCAAGGCTTGCCAATACGACATTCTTCGCTATTGCGGGCGTCAAGGCCGAAACCGCTCAGATCGCTTTCGATCTGGCCGGCGTGGCGCTATCGGCCGGCTCCGCCTGTTCGTCGGGCAAGGTCGGACCGAGCCATGTGCTGAAGGCCATGGGATACGGCGACAGTCTTGGCGCCTTGCGCGTGTCGATCGGTTCGGCGACGGGCGCTGAGGATATCGAGCTGTTCCGCACCGCGCTGGCGGGGATCGCCGCACGGCAAACCGCCAGGGAGAAGGCGGATAGAGACCAGGCCGCGTGAGCGGTTGGACAAGTTTGGGCCTTTCGGCCTGGTAGAGCCGTGCGTTTCGTGCTGGCCGGGTGAATTTCCGGTCGAGACGCACTATATGGAACTCACGCTGCCGCGAGCGCTTTTTTCGGCGTTGATTGGCAGTGCCATAGTTTGAAAACTGTCGGGCCTTGACCCCGGCGTGGATGGAGAACGCATATGCCTGCTGTGCAGGACACGATCGATCGGGTCCGAAAGATCGACGTCGACCAATACAAATATGGATTCCAGACCGAAATAGCGATGGACAAGGCCCCCAAGGGCCTGAGCGAAGACATCATCCGCTTCATTTCGGCCAAGAAGGACGAGCCGTCCTGGATGCTCGAATGGCGTCTGGAAGCGTATCGCCGTTGGCTGACGCTGGACGAGCCGACCTGGGCGCGCGTCCATTATCCGAAGATCGATTTCCAGGACATCTACTATTACGCTGCGCCGAAGAGCACGCCCGGCCCGACGTCGCTCAGCGATGTCGATCCCGAACTGCTGAAGGTCTACGAGAAGCTCGGCATTCCGTTGAGGGAACAGGAAATCCTCGCCGGCGTGCAAAAGGCCGACGCCTCCGAGCTCGAGGAAGCCAGCGACAATGTCTATAAATCGGGCCGTGTCGCCGTCGACGCCGTGTTCGATTCCGTATCGGTCGTCACCACCTTCAAGAAAGAGCTGGCGCAGGCCGGCGTCATCTTCTGCTCGATCTCGGAAGCCATCCGCGAGCATCCGGAATTGGTGAAGAAATATCTCGGCTCGGTCGTGCCGACCTCCGACAACTACTACGCCACGCTGAACTCCGCCGTGTTCACCGACGGCTCGTTCGTCTTCGTACCCAAGGGCGTACGCTGCCCGATGGAACTGTCGACCTATTTTCGTATGAACGAGAAGAACACCGGCCAGTTCGAGCGCACGCTGATCATCGCCGAGGAGGGGGCCTACGTCTCCTATCTCGAAGGTTGCACGGCGCCGCAGCGCGACGAGAACCAGCTTCATGCGGCAGTTGTCGAACTGGTGGCGCTCGACGATGCCGAGATCAAATATTCGACGGTGCAGAATTGGTATCCGGGCGATGCCGAAGGCAAGGGCGGCATCTACAATTTCGTCACCAAGCGCGGCGATTGCCGTGGTCACCGTTCGAAGATCTCGTGGACGCAGGTCGAGACCGGCTCGGCCATCACCTGGAAATATCCGAGCTGCATCCTGCGCGGCGACGATTCCAGCGGCGAGTTCTATTCGATCGCCGTGTCGAACGGCTATCAGCAGGTCGACAGCGGCACCAAGATGATCCATCTCGGCAAGAACACGTCGAGCCGCATCATCTCCAAGGGCATCGCCGCCGGCTTCTCGCAGAACACCTATCGCGGCCAGGTCTCGGCGCACCGCAAGGCGACCAACGCCCGCAACTTCACCAACTGCGATTCCCTGCTGATCGGCGACCAGTGCGGCGCACACACCGTGCCCTACATGGAAGCCAAGAATTCGACGGCGCAGTTCGAGCATGAAGCCACGACCTCGAAGATTTCCGAGGACCAGAAATTCTACGTCATGCAGCGCGGCATTCCCGAGGAAGAGGCGATCGCCCTGATCGTCAACGGCTTCGTCAAGGACGTCATCCAGCAACTGCCGATGGAATTCGCGGTCGAAGCGCAAAAGCTGATCGGAATTTCGCTTGAGGGCTCGGTCGGTTGACCGGACAGATATTCAGGAAACACAAGAATGCTTGAAATCAGAAACCTGCACGCCCGCATCGTCGATGACGGCACCGAAATCATCCGCGGCCTGAGCCTGACGGTGAAAGCCGGCGAGGTCGCTGCGATCATGGGGCCGAACGGCTCGGGCAAGTCGACGCTGTCCTACATCCTCGCCGGCCGCGAGGACTATGAGGTCACCGAAGGCGACATCCTCTACAATGGCCAGTCGATCCTCGAAATGGATCCGGCCGAGCGTGCCACGTCAGGCATTTTCCTCGCCTTTCAGTACCCGATGGAAATACCGGGCGTGGCGACGATGGAATTCCTGAAGGTGGCGATGAACGAGCAGCGCAAGGCGCGTGGCGAGGAGCCGTTGAAGATTCCGGAATTCCTGAAGCGGGTGAAGGAGGCAGCTGCCTCGCTCAGTATGGACATGGCGATGCTGAAGCGGCCGCTCAATGTCGGCTTCTCCGGCGGCGAGAAGAAGCGCGCCGAGATCCTGCAGATGAAACTGCTGGAGCCGAAGCTGTGCGTGCTCGACGAGACCGACTCCGGCCTCGACATCGACGCGCTGAAGATCGTATCCGACGGCGTCAACGCGCTGCGCGCACCGGACCGGGCGTTCCTGGTCATCACCCATTACCAGCGCCTGCTCGAACACATCGTGCCGGACAGCGTGCACGTGCTCTACAAGGGCCAGGTCATCAAGTCCGGCGACAAGTCGCTGGCGCTCGATCTCGAGGCCAATGGCTATGCCGGCGTGATCGGCGAAGCCGCGTGAGATGCCAGAGGGCAGATTGATGAATATGCACACACAACCGCAGCGGACACCGGCCGAGACAGCGTTGATCGACGCGTTCGGCGACCGACTGTCGCTGCTGCCGGGCGACGGCGCGGTGATGCTGAAGCGCGACGACGCCATCGAGGCGATCAAGCATGGCCTGCCGACGCGGCGCATCGAATCCTGGCATTACACCGACCTGCGCCGGCTGTTGAGTGCGGTGCCGGACTTCGACCCGGCCGCCATGGCCAAGGCCGTTGCGCCGATCGTCGATGGTTCTGCTGTGGTGTCGATCCTGAATGGCAAGTCCGACGCGAAAATGCCGGCCCTTGAAGGCGTCGCCTTCCAGCCTCTGTCGGAAAAGCTGATCGATGGCAGCATCGCGCCGGGGCTCGATCCCTATGGCAGCGACGATGCCATCGGCGCGCTGAACACGGCCTTTGTCGCCGACGGTTATTTCGTCGATATCGCCGATGGCACTGAACTGGAAAAGCCGATCGAACTGCAGAATTTGCAGGCCGGCGGCCAGACGCATGTTCGTTTGCCGGTGCGTATCGGCGCTGGCGCCAAGGCCGTCATCGTCGAGCGTCAGACGGGTGACGGGGCTGCTTTGGTCAGCTCGGTCAGCCAGCTCGTGCTGGGCGAGGGCGCCGAGGTGACGTGGCTGATCGTGCAGGAACAGCCGGAAACCGCGACGCATCTGGCGCAGTTCAAGGCCCATATCGGCAAGAATGCGAAGCTGACGCTGTTCGTCATGAACGCCGGAGGCAAGCTTGTGCGTCAGGAGATCATGGTCAGGACGACGGGCGAAGGCGCCGACTTCAAACTGCGCGGCATCAATCTTCTGGCCGGCGACACCCACACCGACGTGACCATGGTTCTCGACCATGCCGTGCCGCACACGACCTCCACGGAAGTGATCCGCAATGTGGTGACGGGCAAGGCGCGGGGCGCCTTCCAGGGCCGCATCAACGTCCATCAATACGCGCAGAAGACGAATGCCAAGATGGCTTGCAACACGCTGCTGCTGTCGGACGACGGCGAGTTCTCGACCAAGCCCGAGCTTGAAATCTTCGCCGACGACGTCATCTGCGGCCATGGCGCGACTGTCACCGAGATCGACCACGACCATTTGTTCTACCTGATGGCACGTGGCGTCGACGAGAAGACCGCGCGGGGGTTGCTCGTGAAGGCCTTCGTGGCAGAGGTGATCGAGGAACTGGACGACGAGGCGATTGTCGAGGCGCTCGAAGCGCGGCTCGACGGCTGGTTTGTGGCACACGGGTGAAGTGATGAACGCGCCGGGCAAGATCGGAGATTTCTACGACGTCGAAGCGATCCGCCGCGATTTCCCGATCCTGTCGCGGGAAGTCTATGGCAAGCCGCTGGTCTATCTCGACAATGGCGCCTCGGCACAGAAGCCGCAGGTGGTGCTGGACACGATACAGCACGCCTATTCCCAAGAATACGCCAACGTCCATCGCGGCCTGCATTTTCTTTCCAATGCCGCGACCGACGCCTACGAAAAGGCGCGGGAAACGGTGCGCCGTTTCCTCAACGCGCCAAGCACCGACAACATCGTCTTCACCTCCAACACGACCTCGGCCATCAACACGGTCGCCTATGGCTATGGCATGCCCAACATCGGCGAGGGCGACGAGATCGTGCTGTCGATCATGGAGCACCACTCCAACATCGTACCGTGGCATTTCATCCGCGAGCGGCAGGGCGCCAGGCTGGTCTGGGCACCGGTCGACGATCTCGGCGTCTTTCACATCGAGGAATTCGAGAAGCGGCTGACCAGCAAGACAAAGCTGGTCGCCATCACGCAGATGTCGAATGCGCTGGGCACGGTGACGCCGATCAAGGAGATCGTGCGCATTGCGCATTCGCGTGGAATTCCCGTACTCGTCGACGGCAGCCAGAGCGCAGTGCATATGCCGATCGACGTGCAGGACCTCGACTGCGACTTCTTCGTCTTCACCGGCCACAAGGTCTACGGCCCCTCGGGCATCGGCGTGCTCTACGGCAAGAAGGACGTTCTTGAGGGCATGCGCCCCTTCATGGGCGGTGGCGAGATGATCGAGGAGGTGATGGAAGACATCGTCACCTACAACGAGCCGCCGCACCGCTTCGAGGCCGGCACGCCGCCGATCGTCCAGGCGATCGGACTGGGCGCCGCGCTCGGCTATATGGAAAAGATCGGCCGCGAGCGCATCGCGGCTCATGAGGCCGACCTCAAGAATTATGCGCATGAGCGGCTGCGCGCCATCAACTCGCTGCGCATCTTCGGCGACGCACCGGATAAGGGCGCCATCATCTCGTTCGAATTGCAGGGTATTCACGCGCACGACGTGTCGATGGTGATTGATCGGCAAGGCATTGCCGTCCGCGCGGGCACCCATTGCGCCCAGCCGCTGTTGAAACGCTTCGGCGTAACCTCCACATGCAGGGCATCGTTCGGCATGTATAATACCAGGGCCGAAGTCGACGCTTTGGCCGAGGCGCTTGAGAAAGCGCGCAAATTCTTCGGGTGAGAATTTTTTTGGGTGACGACCATGGATGATGTGAGCCACACCACCGAGACCGCACCGGAAGCGGCCATCAATCCGCTGGTTTCCGCCTCGGCGATTCCCGCCGACGAACTGGCGCGGCTGACCGACGACATCGTCTCGGCTCTGAAGACCGTCTACGACCCGGAAATCCCAGCCGATATCTACGAGCTTGGCCTCGTCTACAAGATCGACATCGAGGACAATCGCGCCGTCAAGATCGACATGACGCTGACCGCACCGGGCTGCCCGGTCGCCGGCGAAATGCCCGGCTGGGTGGAAAACGCCGTCGGCGCCGTCGAAGGCGTGTCCGGCGTCGAAGTCAACATGACCTTCGATCCGCCTTGGTCGCCCGATCGCATGTCGGAAGAGGCGCAGGTCGCGGTGGGTTGGTATTAGCGTCGAGGCTGGCACACTTGCGCCAGTCATAAAACTTCACCATTTTAGGTGAAGAATCATTCGGCAGGCCTTGAACCTGCATGGAATGGAAGGAAAAAGAATGGGACGCTTCGCCGTCATCACGATGACCGAAAAGGCCGCCGACCGGGTGCGCGAGATCGTTGCCACCCGCGACAATGCGCATGGCATTCGCCTCGGCATCAAGAAGGGCGGCTGCGCCGGCATGGAATACACGGTCGATCTGGTGACCGAGCCCAACACCAAGGACGACCATATCGAGCGCGACGGCGCCCATGTCTATGTGGCGCCTGAGGCAGCGCTATTCCTGTTCGGCACCGAGATGGATTTCGAGCAGACGACGCTGCGCACCGGCTTCACCTTCCACAACCCGAACCAGAGCTCGGCCTGCGGCTGCGGCGAATCCGTCGAGTTGAAGCCGGCGGACCTCAAGGCGCTGGCGGAAGCACGCGCCTCGGCCTGATCTTTCTTCGCCCCGTAGACGGGGCGAAGAAGACTACTCCACCCACATTCCCGTCCGTTTGTGCCAGTCGGCGATCGATTCCTCGGGATAGACGTCGAACGCCTTGTCGCCCTTGCCGATATCGGGCTCGACCCAGTTCGCCTTGTATTTCAGCATCAAATGCACCCGGCTCGGTGGAATGGGCAGGTCGCTGTCGATAGCTGACGCAAAGGGATGCACCAGTTCCGGCCATGTCGGATCGTAGAGCCACAGCGCCGATCCGCACTTCTTGCAGAAATTGCGTTCGCCGGTCGATATCTCGCACTGCGGGTGCTCGTCGTCTTCGATCTCGGCCCGGTAGACGCCAAGGCTTCTCTTGCCCCTGATATTCAGCGTTTCGTAGTCGGCGCCGAGATTGATGGTGAAGCCGCCGCCGCCTTGCTGCTTGCGGCAGATCGAGCAGTAGCACAGCATGAACGGCACCGGCGTGTGGCTCTCCACCTCGAAGCGGACGGCATTGCAGCGGCAGGATCCTTTGAGCAGAAGCGGCATGGCAAAAACTCCAACGGATGGCTCTCAACCTGTCAGCATGATTTTGGTTGCGGCGATGACAAGGTCAAATGCCGGTGACATGATCGCGGCATGGACAATGAACGCATCGCCGAACTGTTCGAGGGCCTCGGCCCGGTCAGTATCCGCAAGCTGTTCGGCGGCAAGGGCATCTATTTCGACGGCGTCATCGTCGCCATCGTGCTGCGCGGCGAATTGATGCTGAAGGCCGACGAGCAAAGCGCACCCGAGTTCGAAGCCGCCGGCTGCACGCAATGGACCTATACCGGCTCCCGCCATGGCAAGCAGGTCTCCATGCCCTACTGGAGCGTTCCCGACAGCGCTTTCGATGATCCCGACGAGATGACGGTCTGGGTAAGGCGAGCGTATGAGGCGGGACGGCGGGCGGGGAAGTGACGCGCAATATTTGGGAACGTCGGCGGGCCAGCACCCCCCTCTGGCCTGCCGGCCATCTCCCCCGCAAGGAGGGAGATTGGCAGCTTCGGCGTCTGCTTGCTTTTTTCAACGTTGAAGATTGGCGGAGGCGTCGATGACATTCGATCTCCCCACTTGCGGGGGAGATGTCCGGCAGGACAGAGGGGGGTGCTGTCCCGCCGACGTTGACGGCTACAGCGCCTTCGCAATCCTTGCCGCAAGCCGCGCATTGTTCTCCACCAGCGCGATGTTGGTCTTCAAGCTCCTGCCGCCCGTCAGTTCGAGGATTTTCGACAGCAGGAACGGCGTCACCGCCTTGCCGGTGACGTTGAGCGCCTCGGCGGCCTTCTGCGCGGCTTCGATGTAGCCGGCCATCTCTTCGGCCGGGATTTCGTGGTTCTCGGGCACCGGATTGGCGATCAGCATGCCGCCGGCGAGCCCCAGCGAAGCCCGAGTCTGGTAGAAATGCGCGATCTCTTCCGGTTTGTGTAGGGTCAGCGGCGCGCGGAACGGCGAATGCCGCGACCAGAAGGCCGGCATCGTCTCGCAGCCATGGCCGATCACCGGCACGCCGCGCGTTTCCAGCACTTCCAGCGTCTTTTCGATGTCGAGGATGGCCTTGGCGCCGGCCGACACGACGATGACCGGCGTGCGCGCCAGTTCGTCGAGATCAGCGGAAATATCAAAGCTCTTTTCGGCACCCTTGTGCACGCCGCCGATGCCGCCGGTGGCGAACACCTTTATGCCGACCATATGCGCCGCGATCATGGTGGCGGCGACAGTGGTGCCGCCGGTGCGCCCTTGCGCCACGGCAAAACCGAGGTCGGCGCGCGACAGCTTCATGGCGTCGCCTGTCATGGCAAGGGACTCACGCTCGCCGTCCGACAGCCCGATCTTGATGCGGCCGCCGACCACGGCGATCGTCGCCGGCACGGCGCCGCCATCGATGATGATCTTTTCGACATCGGCCGCCATGGCGCCATTGTCGGGGTAGGGCATGCCATGGGTGATGATGGTGCTTTCCAGCGCCACCACCGGCCGGCTGGCGGCCAGGGCTTGCGCCACCGGCGCGTGGATATCGATGAAGGGGCGGGCGGTTTCTGGGGTCATCTGGATCTCCAACCCGGAATGAAGCGCATCCACATGGGGCGTGCGAAAAGATTCCGGCACTGTGAATTTGCCGGTCTCATGCCACTTCCTGCGCGTCCGGCACAAGAGCCAAGGCCTCCGCGAAGGTCGCCGCGGTGAAATCCGGCACGGCGTCGGCGCTTTCAATGGCAAGCGTCGCCGCGGCAATGCCCTCGCGCAGGGCCACCCGTAGCGGCAGGCCGTGCAGCAAGGCAGCGACCGTTGCGCCGGCCAGCGCATCGCCGGCGCCGGTGACGTCAGCCACCTTTCTTGGCGGCGGCGGCCGGATCGAGAAGGCGCCGGCTTCATCGAAGCCCAACATGGCACTGCCGCCCGCCGTCACCACGCCGCTCTTGAGCCCTGCGCGTCTCAGCCCATCGACGATGTCTTGCGGGGAAGCCGCCGCGTCCAGGTCTGCCAGTGCGATCGCTTCGCGCCGGTTCATGAAGACGACTTCCAGATCGCCAAGCACCGGCTTCAAACGCACGATCTTGGCCGGCGAAATGGCAATGGCGAAGACGGGTTTGCCGGCGGCAAGAGAAACCAGCCGCTCCAGTGCCGCCGTCGGCAGGTTGGCATCGCAGAAAATGGCATCGGCCGCCGCGACTACCTCGCGGACCCTGGAGCGCCTGATCTGCTTGGGAAAGGCCAGGTCATAGAGCGCCATGTCGGCAAAGCCGACGATCAATTCGCCCTCGCTGTCGATGAGCGCCGTATAACTGGGCGTGGTGCGATCGAGGAACACCGCGGACAGGTCGGCAATGCCTGCCGCGGCGATGGCCCGTGAAACGGTATCGGCAGCGGCATCGCCGCCGCGCACCGACAGCAGCGACGCGGAGACGCCACGGCGAACCGCGCTGCGCAGCGCGTTGAAAACGCCGCCGCCGACATCCTCGCGCATCGTGCCCGGATTGGAGGCGGCCGGCACGTACGGGCCCGACACTTGGCCGCGCCGGTCGATATGGGCGCCACCTACGGCCAGTATTCTCGCGGATTTCAGCATGCAGGCGATATGACCTTTGTTATTCCAGTCGCACAAGCGCTAGGCTGCGTGACCGAGTTTCGCAACGCGAAGGTAGCGATTCGGCGGATCGAAACAATCGAGCCGCCTGGCCATTGCGTTAGACATCGTGAAGCCAAATCGTGAGACAAAAAAAGAACAGATCTGGATATTTATTGTTTTTCAGATATTTGACCCCTCTTGCCAAACGAGAACAAAAAAGGTACAAATTGGGGCAGGGATTACGGATTGTCCGGCCTTCATTGACGACCAAGGGGTGATGTATCATGGCTCAGAATTCTTTGCGGCTGGTAGAGGACAAAGCGGTGGACAAATCAAAGGCTCTGGATGCGGCGCTGTCGCAAATCGAGCGGGCTTTCGGCAAGGGCTCGATCATGCGGCTAGGCGCGAACGAGCAGGTCGTCGAGATCGAAACGGTGCCGACCGGCTCGCTTGGCCTCGACATCGCACTTGGCGTCGGTGGCCTGCCGCGCGGCCGCATCGTCGAGATCTACGGGCCGGAAAGCTCGGGCAAGACGACGCTGGCCCTGCACACGGTGGCCGAAGCCCAGAAGAAGGGAGGCATCTGCGCCTTCGTCGATGCCGAACACGCGCTCGATCCGGTCTATGCCCGCAAACTTGGCGTCGATCTGGAAAACCTCCTGATCTCGCAGCCCGATACCGGTGAGCAGGCGCTGGAAATCTGCGACACGCTGGTGCGCTCTGGCGCCATCGACGTGCTGGTGGTCGATTCGGTCGCTGCGCTGACGCCACGCGCCGAAATCGAAGGCGAGATGGGTGATTCGCTGCCCGGCCTGCAGGCCCGCCTGATGAGCCAGGCGCTGCGCAAGTTGACCGCCTCGATCTCGCGTTCCAACACCATGGTCATCTTCATCAACCAGATCCGCATGAAGATTGGCGTCATGTTCGGTTCGCCCGAAACCACCACAGGCGGCAACGCGCTGAAATTCTACGCTTCGGTGCGTCTCGACATCCGCCGCATCGGCTCGGTCAAGGACCGCGACGAGGTCGTCGGCAACCAGACCCGCGTCAAGGTGGTCAAGAACAAGCTGGCGCCGCCCTTCAAGGTGGTCGAGTTCGACATCATGTATGGTGAAGGCGTGTCCAAGACCGGCGAACTGGTCGATCTCGGCGTCAAGGCCGGCGTGGTCGAGAAGTCGGGCGCCTGGTTCTCCTACAATTCGCAGCGTCTCGGCCAAGGCCGCGAGAACGCCAAGCTGTTCCTGCGCGACAACCCCGACACCGCGCGCGAGATCGAACTCGCGCTCAGGCAGAATGCCGGGCTGATCGCCGAGAAATTCCTTGAGAATGGCGGCTCCGAAGGTGGCGACGACGGTTTCGAGGAGGAATCCGGCGCGATGTGAGAGCCGAGCGCGATGGCCGGAGTTCGGCCATAATCTCGCTCTATTATCTCAGGCTTATGTAATCGAGTTCCGTGTTAATTGCGTTTTGAACCGCCGGCCTAGCGCCGGCGGTTTTTTTACGTCTTGGCAGGAAACGGGGCCTGGCTCGGACAGCCGGCAAAGGCCGTCGATTGGACCAATTCCGTGTTTCTGGACAGGGTGAAGCGCGGCGGCTAAAAGGCCAACTCTATCTCTGGAAACGCAGAGCCCATTTTCCGCCGGTTTGCCGGCGGCTCTCTCGAAAAGGCAGCATTCATGAGTGGCGTGAACGAAATCCGGTCGACATTTCTCGACTACTTCCGCAAGGAAGGTCACGAGATCGTCGCGTCGAGCCCACTGGTGCCGCGCAACGATCCGACGCTGATGTTCACCAACGCCGGCATGGTGCAGTTCAAGAACGTCTTCACCGGGTTGGAGAAGCGGCCCTATTCGCGCGCCTCGACCGCCCAGAAGAGCGTTCGCGCCGGCGGCAAGCATAACGACCTCGACAATGTCGGCTACACCGCGCGCCATCTGACCTTCTTCGAGATGCTCGGCAATTTCTCCTTTGGCGACTACTTCAAGGAGCGCGCCATCGAGCTAGCCTGGAACCTGATCACCAAGGAATTCGGCCTGGACAAGGACAAGCTGCTGGTCACCGTCTACCACACGGATGACGAGGCAGCCGGCTTCTGGAAGAAGATCGCCGGTTTTTCGGACGACCGCATCATCCGCATCGCGACCTCGGACAATTTCTGGGCGATGGGCGACACCGGACCTTGCGGGCCGTGCTCGGAGATATTCATCGACCGCGGTGAACACATCTGGGGCGGACCTCCCGGCAGCCCGGAAGAGGACGGCGACCGTTTCCTCGAATTCTGGAACCTGGTGTTCATGCAGTATGAACAGGTGACGAAGGAGGAGCGCATCGATCTGCCGCGTCCGTCGATCGACACCGGCATGGGCCTGGAGCGCATGGCGTCTGTCCTGCAAGGGGTGGAAAGCGTCTTCGAGACCGATCTGTTCCGTCATCTGATCGAGGCGGCGTCGTCAGCGCTTGGACAGGGTCCCGACAAGGAGACGGTCGCGTCCTTCCGCGTCATTGCCGATCACCTGCGCTCGTCCGCTTTCCTGGTGGCCGATGGCGTGCTGCCGTCGAACGAAGGCCGCGGCTATGTCCTGCGCCGCATCATGCGCCGCGCCATGCGTCATGCGCAGCTGCTCGGTGCCCGCGATCCGTTGATGTGGCGCCTGGTGCCGGCGCTGGTGCGCGAGATGGGCCAGGCCTATCCGGAACTTGTGCGCGGCGAACAGTTGATCACCGAGACGCTGAAGCTCGAGGAGACCAGGTTTCGCAAGACGCTGGTGCGCGGCCTCGGCTTGCTTTCGGAGGCGACGGAAACGCTACATGCCGGCGACATGCTGGACGGCGAGACGGCCTTCAAGCTCTACGACACCTACGGCTTCCCGCTCGACCTGACGCAGGACGCGCTGCGCCAGCGCAGCATCTCGGTCGATCTTGCCGGCTTCACCCATGCGATGGAGCAGCAGAAGGCCGAGGCGCGCAAGCATTGGGCTGGCTCCGGCGATGCGGCCACCGAGACCATCTGGTTTTCAGTACGCGAAAAGGCGGGCGCCACCGAGTTCCTTGGATATGAGACTGAAGCTGCCGAAGGCATCATCCAGGCGCTTGTCCGGGACGGCAAGACCGTCGACAGCGCCGGCAAGGGCGATGCGGTGGCGATCGTCGTCAACCAGACGCCGTTCTATGCAGAGTCCGGCGGCCAGATGGGCGACACCGGTATCATTTCAGGCGAAGGGTTCTCGATCGAGGTCTCCGATACGCAGAAGAAGGCCGATGGGCTGTTCGTCCATATCGGCAAGGTGGCCAGCGGCACGGTCAAGGCCGGCGCGGCGGTCGAGCTTAAGGTCGACCACAACAGGCGCTCCAGGCTGCGTGCGAACCATTCCGCGACGCATCTGATCCATGAGGCGCTGCGCGAGGTGCTGGGCAGCCATGTCGCGCAGAAGGGCTCGCTGGTGGCGCCGGAACGTCTTCGCTTCGACATCTCGCACAACAAGCCGATTTCACCGGAGGATCTCGAAGAGGTCGAGCGCATGGCCAACGAGATCGTGGTGCAGAACGGCCCGGTGAACACGCGCCTGATGTCGGTCGACGATGCCATCGCCGAAGGCGCCATGGCGCTGTTTGGCGAGAAGTATGGTGACGAAGTGCGCGTTGTTTCGATGGGCACCGGCGTGCATGGCGCCAAGGCCAACCGGCCCTATTCGGTCGAGCTCTGCGGCGGCACGCATGTCAGGGCGACCGGCGATATCGGTCTGGTGCGTGTCGTGTCGGACAGCGCGGTCGCCGCCGGCGTGCGCCGCATCGAGGCGTTGACGGGCGAGGCGGCGCGAAAACATCTCGATGAGCAGGACCGACGTCTGAAATCGGTCGCGGCGACGCTGAAGATTTCGCCGGCCGATGTGCCGGCACGTGTCGAGGCGCTGCTCGACGAGCGCAAGAAGCTCGAAAAGGAACTGACCGAAGCGCGCAAGAAGTTGGCGCTGGGCGGCGGTGCAGGGGCTGGTGCGCCAGCCGAGAACGAGACGGTGGCGGGTGTCGGCTTCCTCGGCAAGGCGGTCTCCGGTGTTTCGCCGAAGGATTTGAAGCCGCTGGCCGATGCCGGCAAGACCTCGCTCGGTTCGGGCGTCGTCGTCTTCGTAGGCGCCGGTGAGGACAACAAGGCGAGCGTTGTGGTCGCTGTCACCGACGATCTCGTCGGCCGTTTCAGCGCCGTCGATCTGGTGCGCGTGGCCTCCGCCGCATTGGGCGGGCAGGGCGGCGGCGGGCGGCCAGACATGGCCCAGGCCGGTGGTCCGGATGCATCCAGGGCCAATGATGCGATCGCCGCGGTAAAGGCTGCACTCGAAGCCGCCTGACTAACGGCCGTCACGGCGGGGAGCCCTATCTTTGCTGGGTAGTGCTGCCCCTCATCTGGCTGCCGCCATCTTCTCCCCGTGAACGGCAGGGCTATCGCATATGGAATTCCTGAGATGTCTGCCCGGCACGGACCCCCACCCCTAACCCCTCCCCACAAGGGGGAGGGAGACTTCCATTGGCGCTGACCCAGGAGAATCGCCTTCTTTTCGGCGCCAAGAAGAATTAAAGGCACGCGGCAGCGTTCCCTCCCCCTTGTGGGGAGGGTTAGGGTGGGGTTCTTCTTCGCAAGAATCCATATGCGATAGCCCTGCCGTGAAGGAGAGAAGGGCGCTTTCGCGGACGATTTCGCTAATTGCCAGTGTTGAAGGGTAGCCGCAGAGATCGCGGCCAGCCACTTTCTCCGTTTACGGGGAGAAATGCCCGGCAGGGCAATGAGGGGCGGCACCAGCGTCACATTGGCACGGCGAAACCGCAGATCACTCGGTCTTTTCGGTTCTGACAAAGCTTGGACGAACTGAAATCCGCTCCCACCAAGCCTGAATCTCGGGAAATTCAGCGAGCAGGCTTTGCCCTTCGGCGACCTTGACGAAATAGCCGATGATCGGCGCCGCATGGAGATCGGCCAGGGTCAGCTGGTCGCCCAGCAGCCACGGCCCTGGCAATATCAGCGAGGAAAGCGTCTGAAGCGCCTTGCTTGCCTGCGAAAGCCCGTTGGCGATCAGTGCTTCGTCAGGGGCTTCCTTCTCAAGCCGCTCGACGGCGACATCCCAGACCATGGATCTGTACGCATAAGCGTCGAGCATGCCGAGGATCTGGTTCATCGTTGCGCGGACGCGGAGTCCCGCCGGCTGAAGGCTCGGCCCGTCAAACGCCTCGTCGATATATTTGGCAATCGCGTTCGTCTCGAACAGCCGAAACCCATCATGCTCGAAAGCCGGGATGCGGCCGAACGGGTGGTGCCTGAAATACCAGGCGGGAATACCCTCGGCGGCAAAGACATCGACCGGCACAAGCTCGTAGTCGATGCCTTTTTCCGTGAGCACGAGGCGGACAATGCGCACATAGACGCTGTAATCCGCCCCGTAGACGATGGGCTTGCCCATGCTGGCCCTCCCGAACCTCGAGAGGTCAGGCCATCGCCTTCTGCAGGTTCTCGTCGATCTTGTCGAGGAAGCCGGTGGTCGAAAGCCAGGGCTGGTCGGGGCCGATCAGCAGCGACAGGTCCTTGGTCATGAAGCCGGATTCGACGGTCTGGATGCAGACCCGTTCCAGCGTCTCGGCAAAGCGCTTCAGCTCGGCATTGTCGTCGAGCTTGGCGCGATGGGCGAGGCCGCGCGTCCAGGCGAAGATCGAGGCGATCGAATTGGTCGAGGTTTCTTCGCCCTTCTGGTACTGGCGATAATGGCGTGTGACGGTGCCGTGCGCGGCTTCGGCTTCCACCGTGTTGCCGTCCGGCGTCATCAGCACCGAGGTCATCAGGCCGAGCGAGCCGAAACCCTGCGCCACCGTGTCGGACTGGACGTCGCCGTCATAGTTCTTGCAGGCCCAGACATAGCCGCCCGACCATTTCAGGCTGGAAGCCACCATGTCGTCGATCAGCCGGTGCTCGTACCATAGCTTCTTCGACTTGAACTCGGCCTCGAATTCAGCCTCGTAGACTTCCTGGAAAATGTCCTTGAAGCGGCCATCATAGGCCTTGAGGATGGTGTTCTTGGTCGACAGATAGACCGGATAGTTGCGCAGCAGGCCGTAGTTGAGCGAGGCGCGGGCGAATTCGCGGATCGACTCGTCGAGATTGTACATGGCCATGGCGACGCCGGCGCCGGGCGCGTCGTAGACATCGTGCTCGATCACCTTGCCATCCTCGCCGACGAACTTGATCGTCAGCTTGCCCTTGCCGGGAAAACGGAAATCGGTGGCGCGGTACTGGTCGCCGAAGGCATGACGGCCGACGATGATCGGCTTGGTCCAGCCGGGCACCAGCCGCGGCACGTTCTTCATGATGATCGGCTCGCGGAAGATGGTACCGCCGAGGATGTTGCGGATGGTGCCGTTCGGCGACTTCCACATCTTCTTCAGCTTGAATTCCTCGACGCGCTGCTCGTCGGGGGTGATGGTCGCGCACTTCACGCCGACGCCGTATTTCTTGATGGCGTTGGCCGAATCGATAGTCACCTGGTCGTTGGTCGCGTCGCGATGCTCGACGCCGAGGTCATAATATTCGAGGTTGAGGTCGAGATAAGGGTGGATCAGCTTGTCCTTGATGAACTGCCAGATGATGCGGGTCATCTCGTCGCCGTCGAGTTCGACGACCGGGTTCGCCACCTTGATCTTCGCCATGGAACGGGCCTCGTTTGAGCGGGTAGGGCGGCCAGTGCCGCAAGGGGAGAGGGATTCGCCCCCCTATAGCACTGGCTGTCGGATGTGCAAATACATCCCGTAGTGGTCGTCGTGACCAGCATCGTCAAGATCGACGGCGACGGGAACATGTGGCTCGAACCGACGTTTCCAGAAAACGGCATGAGGCTCACAGCATCCGGCGGACGCGCGTCAGAAAGCCCGGTGATGGTCGGGAGGCTTGCATATGCGCTGCGACTTGCGCAGCGAAGCCGGCGACACGACAATCTGCGGGTCGCCCCCTAAAGGCACGAATTTTCGTCAGTGCAGCTTTCGCCGAGGTCAAGTAGCGTCGCTCTAATCAGGCGATCTTTGAATGCTTGGCGAAATAATTGCGCACATGGTCTATGAGGTGCCTAACCCTTCTTGGAAATGGCGCACGCTCAAAAACAAAAAGTTTTTGATCAAAGTCATCGCTCGAATTGACGGGTTCGATGACTTTCAGCGAAAGCCTCGAAAGAGCCAAATGGCTTATCAAATCTCGTTCTGTTAGTTCGTTCACCCAACCTCGTGCGCGACGTGACGCAGGATCTTCAACGTTGCGGGGGACGCAGTAGGAAAGGATGACCATCCGAGCAGCGGCAGACACTTTTGTGAGCGCTTGAAGGGGGTCATGAAGATATTCGATAACCCCAAGAAGAACGATTGCATCCCAATCGCCAGGGGGAATTGGATCGTTCTCAAGGTTCAAAACAAGCGTTTGTTGGTCGAGCGGGCTAAGATCGGCCCCAGAATAATGACAACGATCCATGACCATCCGCCGAAAAGCGCCCGTTCCCGTTCCGATTTCAAGAATGCGGGCACCGTCAGGAATGAAGCGGGCAGTGATCTCTCCACGCATCGACCAATCTGCTTTGTAGCTGGATAGAGCCCCCCACCTCTCGCGATCCGGTGATCCGGTCTTTGCGAGCCGCCCCAGGCGTTCTGGGTCGTCCAAATATCTATAGGGGTTGCTGTCAAGGATCGGAGGCAAGGTTGACGACGGAGCAATGCCTTCAATGCGGGGAGGGGCGGCTGAGCCCCAGCGCTCGGCCATGGAAAAAAACTGATCGATGAGCGCCAGTTTCAGGGAGCCAATGTCAATGGTAGTTCCGCTCCAGTCCACCAAAGACACTTCATTCAGCTCGTGAATTCGGACCATCGCTGCAAGTGACGATAAACGTTCTCGATCAGACCGCCGGCCAAGCTCGTCATTCAGAGGGTAAAATACAACAACCGGTATACCCATAGCGATGGCGGGCAAGGCGCAATGAAGCAGGGTCGTAACTATTAGCTTTGCGTGCTTTCGGTATTTTTCGAGAAGCTCCTCTGCGCGCGCTTTGTTACGCAAAAAATCGTGCTCTCCAGAGTAGTGGCTGATAAATTCGTAATCGCCGAGAGATGAAGGGAGGTAGTCAAGTATTCTCTTGTCGCGTGAAACGACAAAAATTTTGTCTTGGTTCTCCGGATCATGTGTTCGACGCGTAAAAGTAAGGGTTAGACAATGACTCAGAAATGCGTCAAGCCCGTAGCTCTTAAGAAGCGCGAGCGTGTAGTTGTCCCGGCAACCGATCGGACCATGCTTGCTGTAATATTCAATGGCAGCGGGCGCGACAAGGCTAGGTGATTGAAAAAGGCGTATATGAAATCCAAGGTAGATCGGGTCGTATGATTGGTGCGGAGGCCACTCTGCCGGATTTGTTTTGAACCAACCGTTCAGCAGAATGCCTACGCGCTCATTGGGAGGTGCAGGTGGGGGATGAGCGATGCCGTTGTCCCGATCGACAAGAAAGGAGGGTTCGAATCCCGCTCGGCGCATCAACGCCTCTCCGGCAAGTATCTGGATATGGTCACCAAGATTTTCGGTCGCAACGCTCAGAATGCCAAATTTCCGGTTGGCTTGATTTCCTGATGGCACCGGCAAATCCAGCACCGCCGAAGGTTCTCCATTTACACCCAAAAGGCGCCCAACGAGCGTGGTGCCGCCAAGCCTGTCCGCTTCAACTCGGTGGGTCAGTTTAAAAACGGGCGCCGTCCAGTCGACCTCATCTTTGTGAAGGTCGTATTCCTTGTACATACCTACGTTCTGAACCGAATGGGGGCCGTCGGCACTAATACGTGGGGTTTTCTGCCAAAGCCGATTTGCATCCGGATCAGTGGCGCAAAGTTCACCAAATAGATGATGAAGCCAGAAGTAATCGCGTGTGCTTCGCCGGCCGCGCCAGTAGGCAATTGTGCGTGCTACCCATTTATCCAGCAGTGCACTTCCGACATGGGCCGCTAGAAACCAACTCGCCAGTTCGCGATCCTCGGCTGGCTTCGAAAAGGCAAAGAATCCGCTGCTGGTGGCCAACGGCAGCCAGTCATCTAAAGGCATATGGCAGTAAGTCGTCGCGTCGACCCAAACGCCGCCATATTCGTGGAGCAACAACAAACGTAAAATGTCGGAAAGCGATGCCGCTGTGATTGTTTGGCTTGATAGGTCGACATGTTTTCCAAGATTGACGTAGCGCTCAATGGAGCCGGCGTCGAGGCAGCGAAAATCCCATTGGGGGTTCTTGGTCTCCCAACTCGCGATACATTTTCGAACAACTTCCGGCGCTTGATCTCGTCCCTGAAACCAGCACGTCCAGATTGTCTTTTGCAAAACGGCCATCACTAAAAAACTGACGAAGTCCGCGAATGATTCGGTTCGCGGACTTCTCATTCATCGCCAACACCTAAGCCTAGGCGTCTTATGCGAGGTTCGGCGTTTGCAGGCAAGCGCCACGCTCGGATGAATTTACGCTACTTGAACGGTGTCGTGGTCGTAAATGCACCGCCGCCTGTCACAACACTGCTCGGCCCGAAAGACGTTGCAGTCGCCGTATTGAGCAGACTCACCGCTGTTGGGCTGCCGGTTAGAGAGCTTCTGGCGATGGCAAGTATGTTGCCGGCTCCGTCCGCCTGCACCGCAAAATTCGCGTTTCCATCGATCAGAGTGTCGACGATAGCGACCGCATTTCCAACGCCGGTTCCCTTCACGTTCACGCCGCCGTTGTTCATATTTATCGTAGAGTTTTGGATAAAGACCCTCGCTCCCGCTGTGCTACTGATGGAATTGACACCATTTTGCGTGAAGCGTCGGATGTCGCATCGAATGATGTAGACAGCCTGCCCGCTGAGGATGTTCACGCCATTAAGACCTGTCCCGAGGCCTTCAATGTCGAGCCCCTCTAACACCACTTTGCCGGTGGCTCCAGCATTGACAATAATCGCGTTGGTCCCTGAGACGAGTACGCCTGCCTCGATATGATCGGATCGAATCGTGATGGACTTTGTAATCGTCACGGCGCCAAAACCGCCTGGATCGAGTACGTTGATTTCGCCGCTCGTCGCCGTCTTGGAAATCGCGCCGGCAAAGGTCTTGCAAGGCGCCGTTCTGCTGCAAGGATTGGCGTCGTCACCAACACCGGAAACCCACGTCCGTGTCGCCTGCGCGGAAGCTGGCGCGATCAGGAAAACTGACGCCACAAGCAACACAGCGAGTGAAAGGAAAAACCGTACCACTTTCATTTGCCCCTCCTAGATTATGGCCAACGCCCTCGTCGGCCGCTGAAACCCGTGTCGAAATGCTGGGGCGCAGATAAAATGACGGGAGTATGCAAGGCGCACTCCGCCTTCCAAATACCATTCGTCGATACACATTGAACCCCAAGCGGGTCGGATATTATATTGTCCTAATCTAATTTTCCAGTGACGCGCTGCGTCATCGTAAACAAATATGCACCCTGATCGTAGATGATTTCTAAGAATGCAAAACATCGTCGATGCCGGCAGCGAGCATGAGACGGTACATCTGTCGGCGATTTGGAATGCGGGTTTGGTGGGACAAGGCAGTAAAAAAGATCGGATTTATTCCGTTATAAACACTGAGGAGCCAGTCTCGTCATTTTTTCATACGCCGTGCGACGACTGGCTTGCCCAGCCACGTGTGGCGACTTTCGCGAGCCCGACGGTCGCGTGCATCAAGAGTGCGACCACCGGATTTCTTAACGCAACCAAGGGAAGCGGCAGGTACGCGCTACGGTTATTTCTCAGTCGGGGCGGCCGACCGCTCTTCAAAAAGCCGTATCGATATGGCAGGACGCGGAGACTTCGTAGCGCAATCATCTGGAACACATGGCAGGAACGGACTTTCAGCGCGGCCTCGTGACCACCGGCCCGGCGATCATCCTCGTCGAGCCGCAGCTCGGCGAGAACATCGGCATGGTCGCGCGCGCCATGGCCAATTTCGGCTTGGTCGAGCTGCGACTGGTCAACCCGCGTGACGGTTGGCCGAGCGAGAAAGCACGCGCGGCGGCCAGCCGCGCCGATCATGTCATAGACGCAGTCACCGTCTTCGACGATCTGGCCTCGACGCTCGCCGATTTGAACTTCGTTTTCGCCACCACGGCCAGGCAGCGCGACGGCTTCAAACCCGTGCGGGGCCCGGTGGAAGCGGGCAGGATGCTTCGGGCCCGTCACGCAATGGGGCAGCGCACCGGCATCCTGTTCGGACGCGAGCGCTTCGGCCTCTACAATGACGAGGTTGGCCTAGCCGACGAGATCGTCACTTTTCCGGTCGATCCCGATTTCTCCTCGCTCAACATCGCCCAGGCCGCGCTGCTGATGTCCTACGAATGGATGAAGTCCGGGTTGGAAGACGAGACCAGGACCAATTTTTCCGGCCCGGATATGAAGCCGGCAAGCAAGGAAGAACTGCACGGCCTGTTCGCCTATCTCGAAGGTGCCTTGGAAGCGCGCGGCTATTTCCGGCCGGCCCCGAAGAAGCCGAAGATGGTCGACAATCTGCGCGCTGTACTGACACGCCCCGGATTTGCCGAACCGGAGCTCAAGGTGCTGCGCGGCATCATCTCGTCGCTCGACCGATTTTCGCCGGCGATGCCGCGCGGCGATGGTTCCCCGGGCGACGATCCAAGGCGGTTGCCCGCGGCCGCCGCGCGCGCCCGCAAAGCGGAAGGCAATCGCCTTGCCGACACCGGCAAGGACGACGACGTACCGCCATTCGGCGGAAAGGGCACCGACAATGACTGAGCGGCCGATCCTGATGTTCGATTCGGGCATCGGCGGGCTCACCGTGCTGCGCGAGGCGCGCGTGCTGATGCCCGATCGCCGCTTTGTGTATATCGCCGATGACGCCGCGTTCCCCTATGGCGCCTGGGAGGAACCGGCCCTCAACGCCCATATCCTTGGCCTGTTCGGCGCGCTGCTGGAAAAATTTCGGCCCGAGATTTCGGTCATCCCCTGCAACACCGCGTCGACGCTGGTGATCGATGCGCTGCGCGCGAAATTCCCGGGCCATCCCTTTGTCGGCACGGTGCCGGCGATCAAGCCGGCGGCGGAGCGCACGCGCTCCGGGCTGGTCTCGGTGCTGGCGACGCCCGGCACGGTCAAGCGTCAATACACGCGCGACCTGATCGGCAAATGGGCGCAGAAATGCCATGTGCGGCTCGTCGGCTCGGACCGGCTCGCCCCGCTGGCCGAGATTTACATGCGCGAGGGGTTCGTCGACGAGGAGATCGTGCGTCAGGAGATCGCACCATGCTTTGTCGAGAAGGACGGCGCCCGCACCGACATCGTCGTGCTCGGCTGCACGCACTATCCGTTCCTGGCCAACCGCATGCGCAAGACCGCACCCTGGCCGGTCGACTGGATCGACCCGGCCGAAGCGATCGCCCGCCGCGCCATGTCGCTGCTTGCACCGGTCGACGGACCGCTGCCGGTGGGTGAGCCCGACATTGCAGTCTTCACCTCCGGCAAGGTGGACTTCGCTACCAGCCGGCTCATGCAGGGCTTTGGCCTGACGGTCGCCTGATATCCGGAACATTGGCTGGCTTGTCGCGTTTTCTCTCAGGCAATGAAGGGAGAATCAGCCATGCCAGCCACCTCGAAAGCCCAGCAGAAAGCCGCTGGCGCCGCCTTGTCGGCCAAGCGCGGCGAGATGAAGAAGGGCGAACTCAAGGGCGCTTCCAAGGGAATGTACGAATCGATGAGCGAGAAGCAACTTGAGGAATTCGCCGAGACGAAGCGCAAAAGCCTGCCGGAGAAGAAATCGAAACATTAGGGATCAGGGCATCCGCGTTTCGCCATCGATAACAAGCTCGTCCATAAGAACATGAGCTGGAATGAAAAAGCCCGCGGCCAAGACCGCGGGCCTTGAAACGATATGTCGGCCGCCTGAGACCGAACCGGGAGCCTACCAGCGCGCCCAGCAGCGCTTGACTTTGTAACGGATGACCCTCTTGTGGCCGTGCCGCCAGACAATCTTCTTCTTGACCACGATGCGGCAGACCTCGTGCTGCCGGTGGCCACTCCAGTGCCGCGCCATTGCCGGCTCCGGCGTCATGACCGCCATGGATCCCGCCAACACCGCGGCTCCCGTCAGGGTAAGGAAGAACTTCTTCATGCGAATTGTGGCTCCTTTGCTCAAGTCCCTTCCTAATGCCGTTGGCGCAACCTCCCGCCACGTGCGGCACCGCACTCAACCCAGAGACGCTATATCGCCGCTAAACCCAGGGCCAGCAGCAAGCTTGACACCGGTTAAATCTCCGTTTAATCAGCGCGCCAACACCGGGCCGCAATGCCCGGTGGTTTTCTTTATGTGCGCAAGATGCGTGGAAACTCAATTCTGCTATCTTGTTTGAACTGACGTGTCCCGTGGGTTTTCCGCCGCGTTGCGTGGGAAAACCCTGTCAGGTCTCGAAAACGGAGGCCAGAGGAGGGCGCGTTTCCTTCACCCGGACCATGAGGTTCCGGGTGTGTTGTTTTGAAAAGGGAATGCGATGAGCAAGCGCGAATCCGCGAAGTACAAGATCGACCGCCGTCTTGGCGAAAACATCTGGGGCCGCCCGAAGTCCCCGGTCAACAAGCGTGAATACGGCCCCGGCCAGCATGGCCAGCGCCGCAAGGGCAAGCTTTCCGATTTCGGCCTGCAGCTGCGCGCCAAGCAGAAGCTGAAGGGTCACTATGGCGACGTTTCGGAAAAGCAGTTCCGCAAGGTCTATGAAGAGGCGGACCGCCGCAAGGGCGACACCTCGGAGAACCTGATCGGCCTGCTCGAATCGCGTCTCGACGCGGTCGTCTACCGCGCCAAGTTCGTGCCGACCATTTTCGCCGCCCGTCAGTTCGTCAACCATGGCCACGTCAACGTCAACGGCAAGCGCGTCAACATCGGCTCGTACCGCTGCAAGCCGGGCGACGTCATCGAAGTCCGCGAAAAGTCGAAGCAGCTGGTCATCGTCCTGGAAGCGGTCGGTCTCGCTGAGCGCGACGTGCCGGACTACATCGAAGCCGATCACAACAAGATGGTCGCGACCTTCTCGCGCATCCCCGGCCTGGCGGATGTTCCGTTCGCCGTGCAGATGGAACCGAACCTGGTCGTCGAATTCTATTCGCGCTAAGCGACGAATTCCGTTCGCGCTGAGCGAACGCATTTGCGATACCATTCAAAGGCCGCCGTCGAGGCGGCCTTTTCTTTGTCTGCCTTTTCTTTCTCGGCCATGTCCGCTACTCCCGGGCGCAACGAAGTGCCGAACCGTCGTTGCTCCCGGGTTTTGGAACTGACGCGATGAACATGTTGCCAGACGCCGAATCGCTTGAACCAGCAGCCGACATCGCGGGCGGCTTCCATCCGCTTTTCGCCGATGCGCCGTCCTCGGTCGAGTTCAACAAATTGCGCAAGCGGCTGTTGCGGCTGACCCGGCAGGCGATCGAGGATTTTTCGATGGTGAAGCCCGGCCAACGCTGGCTGGTCGCGCTGTCGGGCGGCAAGGATTCCTACGGGCTGCTCGCCGTGCTGCTTGATCTCAAATGGCGCGGGCTGCTGCCGGTCGAATTGCTAGCCTGCAATCTCGACCAGGGCCAACCGAATTTCCCCAAGCACATTCTGCCCGATTATCTCGACAGATACGCCATCCCGCATCGCATCGAATATCAGGACACTTATTCCGTCGTCACCGACAAGCTGCCTGCGGGCAGCACCTATTGCTCGCTCTGTTCGCGGCTCAGGCGCGGCCATCTCTACCGTATAGCGCGTGAGGAGGGGTGCTCGGCGCTGGTGCTCGGCCACCATCGCGAGGACATTCTCGAGACCTTCTTCATGAACCTGTTCCACGGCGGCCGTCTCGCCGCCATGCCGCCAAAGCTACTCAACGACGACGGCGACGTCATGGTGCTGCGGCCGCTGAGCTATTGCGCCGAGGGCGATCTCGAAAAATTTGCCACCGCGATGCGATTCCCGATCATTCCCTGCGATCTCTGCGGCAGCCAGGAGGGTCTCCAGCGCAACGCCATGAAGGCCATGCTCGAGGACCTGGAAAAGCGCATGCCCGGCCGCAAGGACACGATGCTGCGCGCGCTGTCGAACAGCAGGCCATCGCATTTGCTCGATAGAAAGCTGTTCGATTTCGCGGCGCTCAATGAGACCGTCGGCACAAGGCAAGCCGATGACATTTGACGATACTGCGATCGACTGGCTCGCTGGCCTTCTATCCGATGCCGCGAAAGCCGAAATCATGCCGCGCTTTCGCCGGTTGGGCGAGGGCGACATCCGCCAGAAGACCTCGGCCGCCGACCTGGTGACGGAAGCCGACGTCGATGCCGAGCGGCTCATCACCGAGCGGCTGCGTGAGCGTTACCCCTCGGCGATGGTCGTCGGCGAGGAGGCCTGTTCCGACAATCCGGCACTGCTTGATGGCCTCGTTGATGCCGATCTGGCGTTCGTCATCGACCCGGTGGATGGCACTTTCAACTTCGCCTCCGGCGTGCCCTTGTTCGGCGTCATGCTGGCGGTCGTGGTCAAGGGCGAGACCGTTGCCGGCATCATCCACGATCCCGTCGGCAAGGACTGGCTGATCGGTGCCAAAGGCGCCGGCAGCCATATCCGGCATGCGCATGGCAGCATCGAGAAGGTCCATGTCGCGGCACCCTCGCCGATCTCGGAAATGACCGGCTCTGTCTCCTGGCAATATATGCCCGAGCCGGAGCGGTCGCGGCTGGCGCGCAACCAGACCAAGATCCTGTCGCAATTCGCCTATCGCTGCGCGGCGCACGAATACCGCCTGCTGGCCAGCGGCCATGCCCACTTCGTCGTCTATAACAAGCTGATGCCGTGGGACCATCTGGCCGGTGTGCTGATCCATGCCGAAGCCGGTGGTCATGCCGCACGTTTCGATGGCAGCGCCTATCTGCCCTCGCATCTCGGCGGCGGCCTGCTTGTCGCGCCCGATCGGGAAAGCTGGCAGGAATTGCGCCGCGAACTCTGGGCGCAATAGGATCAATCCTGCGGCCAGTGTCCGAACCGCCGGTGTCCGGCTGAAGGAGCGGTGCAATCTCACGCAAATCCGGAGGCTCTCGAATGAAACCTCGGTTCGCAATTGTCGCGGCGGCCCTTGCCGCCGCCTTGTTTGCCAGCTCCAACGAGGCAAGATCGCAAGAGCGCACCTGTCGCAGTCCCGATCCCGTCGACACGATAAAGGAGATGTCCGACGCAATCTACGCCTGTTGGAAGCCGCCGCCCGGAACCGCCGGCATGTCCTTGACGCTGCGATTCTCGCTTCGTCGCAACGGCACACTGATTGGCAAGCCTCGCGCCACGTATTCCGATCTGGGGACCGATGCCCAGCTCAGCCGGGCCTTCGTGGCTTCAATCCTCAGGGCACTCGACGACGCCCTGCCATTGCCCTTTTCGGACAGCATGGGCGAAGCCATCGCGGGGCGTATGCTTGCCCCTCGCTTCACGGCAGCCCTTGAGGGTGCGTCCTAATGCAAGTCGGTGATGTGCCCAGAGACGGGCGGGTTCTGCGGCTGAAACATCTTGCCGCGCTCGGCGATGAAAATCATCAGCAGCGCTGCCACCGAGACGCTGCAGAAGCCGGCGGCCAGCGGCGTCACCGTGCCATTGAACGCCTGGCCGATCAGCGTGCCAAGAATGCCGCCGAGAAAAGTCTGCATGAAACCCAGGATGGACGACGCCGTGCCGGCCAGTTGGCCGAGCGGCTCCATGGCCAGCGCGTTGAAATTCGCGCCGAGCGCGCCGAACGGAAGCATGGCGCAGGCAAAGAAGGTGATGAACAGCCAGAGCGGCATCTTCATTTCCAGCGAAACGACCAGCCAAGCAAGGCTAATGACCAGGAACAGCAGCAGCGCGCTCTGCGACAGGCGGCGCATGCCGATGCGGCCGACAAGGCGCGAGTTCAGGAAGTTGGAGAAAGCAAGCACGCCCGCAACCCCGGCGAAGATGACCGGGAACATCTCGCCGACATTGAATATGCCGACATAGATCTGCTGCGCCGAGGCGATGAAGCCGAACATGGCGCCGAAAATGAAGGTGCTGGCGAAGGCATAGCAGATCGCAACGCGGTTGGTGAGCACGATGCGAAACCCGCCGACAATGGAGTTGACGGTCATCAGCCGGCGATGTTCGGGACGCAATGTTTCGGGCAGGCGCAGCAGCGACCACGCCGAGACAATGAGTGCACCGACGGCCATGGTGACGAAGATCCAGTGCCATGTCGCTAATAGCATGATGAACTGGCCAATGCCGGGGGCAATGACCGGTATCGCCATGAACACCATGAAGATCAGCGACATCACTTCGGCCATGCGTCGGCCGTCGAACGTATCGCGCACGATCGAGACGGCGATGACGCGGGTCGCGGCAGCACCAATGCCTTGCACGGCCCGGCACAAGAGCAGTGTTTCAAAACTTGGTGCAACGGCGGCCGCCGCGGCCGCGGCGACATAGACCACCAGCCCGGCGACCAGCGGCGCGCGACGGCCGAAGCGATCCGAGATCGGCCCGAAGAACAGCTGGCCGCCGCCGAAGCCCAGAATGTAGGCGGTGATCACATATTGCCGGTGGTTTTCGTTCTCGACGCCAAGCGAGGCGCCGATCTGCTGCAGTGCGGGCAGCATGATGTCGATGGCCAGCGAGTTCAGCGCCATCAGCGCGGCGCACAGCGCGATGAATTCCCAGCGAGGAATGGGCAGTTTGCTTGCCGATTGCGGCGCTGACTTTTGCTGGTCCACGGCAAGTCCGATCGTTCAAACGAAAATGCGCCGGCGGGCCGGCGCATTGGCTCGTCTTGGTCCTGAGTTCAGGACATGAAAATTGCCGAGGGTGCCCTGGCGTTTCATGCATGTTTGCGGCGGTTAGGCGGCCGACATGCACGAAAACAAGAGTCAGGCGGCGCCTTTGACGCTGACGCCCTTTTCGACAAGGAATGTCTGAAGTTCGCCCGCCTGGAACATCTCACGCACGATATCGCAGCCGCCAACGAATTCGCCCTTGACGTAAAGCTGCGGGATCGTCGGCCAGTTGGAATATTCCTTGATGCCCTGGCGCAGTTCTGCGGAGTCCAGAACATTCACGCCTTTGTAGTCCGCGCCGATATAGTCAAGAATCTGGACGACCTGGCCGGAAAACCCACATTGCGGGAAACCGGGCGTGCCCTTCATGAAAAGGACGACGTCGTTGCCCTTCACTTCGTTGTCGATGTAGTCGTTGATGCCGCTCATTGAATATCCTTTCCCGCCTGTGGGAGTCAGGCTCGAAACATTTCCATTCAAATAAACCCAACGATTGCTCGAAACAAGACTTTAGCCGTGCCGTGGCTGAAATGGCGCAAAGGATGGGCTGTGTTGGGCCAAGCGGCCGTTGCAACCCTGTTGCCGGTCGGGCAATGTTATTTGCGCGCGCGAACACAGATGAACGCCGGCGCCAGGCTCAATTCGGCAAAGTGACGGGGATCGACGGTTTCCATTTCCGGCAAGGGAAGTGGCTCGACAAAACGGTCGAGTGTCCAGCCGGTGTCGACAAGGCCGTTGAGAATGTCGCCGAGTGGCCTGCGGTAGCATTCGACATAGGGATTGGGTTCCCCGAAACCGCCCCAGTGCATGCCCCAGCGATTGGTCTCGAAATAGCTCTTCTCGCCCCGACTGCGGGCATCCGCCCAGTCGCGCATCGGATGACCCATCGAGAAGACCAGCCAGCCGCCTGGTCGTGCGACGCGATGGAATTCCGAGAAAACCGGCTTGAGGGTCTCGACATAGTCGAGCGCCAGCGCACACAGCACGCCGTCGACACTCTGATCGGCGAGCCAGTCCAGAGGTTTCGTCATGTCGCCGACACGGATCTCGATATCGAGCCCGGCGCATCGTTGGCTGGCGATTGCCGCCATCTCCGGCGTTACATCGAATGCCCTGACGCGCGCACCGGCCTGTGCCAGCTTTTCCGAGCAGATGCCGGACCCGCAGCCGGCATCGAGAAGGTCGAGCCCGGCGACGTCGCCAACAAGTGCCAGCGACGCCGGGCGCTCATAGAGGGCATTGTGCGGCTTGCCTGGAGCAAACGCATCATAGCGATCGGCAAACGAGGCGTAAGCTCGCCTAGCGATTGGCGTATCGCTGCTGCTGGTCATGGTTGCCGTCTTCGTTCTTGTGCGTTTTAGTCGGGAACGCTGGTCTGCAGCGCGAGCGCGTGTAGCACGCCGCCCATATTGCCCTTCAGCGCGTCATAGACCATCTGGTGCTGCTGCACGCGGGTTTTTCCCCGAAAGCTCTCGGCCACCACCTCGGCCGCATAATGGTCGCCGTCGCCTGCGAGATCGCGAATCGTCACCTTGGCGTCCGGAATGCCGTCCTTGATCAGTTTTTCGATGTCGCGGGCATCCATTGCCATGGCAGAATCCTGTTTCGAGTGGCCGCTAACCGGCCAGTAGATGAGAGTCGGGCGAGCCTAAAGCCTTTCCGGTCCGGATTGAAGCCGTTCTGTCCCGTCAAGGGCAAGACGATCCGGGAACATCAGGGAAGATTTAGGCCCGTGGGCTTGCTTCATTCTCGGCGACGTCCTCACGTGTCGAAAAAGCACGGCCAAGGCTGAAAGTCAGCACATAGAGGGGAATGTTGATAATCAGGCTGATTATGGGGAGATAACTCGTCATCTGCCAGGCTGGCGAGAAGAACGGTTGACCGTAACCGTCGCAGACGAGCGAAGAGCCGTACTCCCACAGCGCCCCTATGACCACCGCGCAGGCGAAAAGCTTGATGCAGGTGACGATATGTCTTGCCCGTTCCGGATCCGGGAAAAGGCGGCCCCAAAGCACCAGGCAGACGATCGGAACCGCGTAGATGAGGTTCTGCGCGATGAGCATCGGGATGGCGCCGTTGGCCGCGGCAAGAAACTGCGCGCGCGTTTCCAGCCGGGCGCAACCTCGCTTGAGGTCGTCGACAGCAGGAAGAAGACGAACGGCCCGAGGAACCAGAAGAAGAACAGCGACGGCCAGAAGACGACTGCAAGCAGCGCCCGGGCAGCCAATTTCTGTGGTTGAGCATGACCTTTTTCCGAAAACCGGTTTCCACTTTTCGGGATCATGCTCCGGTCAGCTGGCCTGACCCATGAAGCGCGGGAACCAGCCCTCGTGCGCCCCGGTCAGTTCGCTGACCGGGATTGCCCGCGCCTCACCAAGCTTCAGCGCGCTGCCGCCGGTAGAGCCGATCCACGGCGCGAAGATGCCGAGTTCGCCCTGCTGCTTGCGGATGGCGTCCCATTCATCGCCATGCGGGTCGATCGACAGCGTCAGCAGATAACGGCCCTGATCCTCACCGAACCACACCGGAATGGGATCGGTCCCGACAAGCCCGGGAACGGTCGCGCCGATGCCGGAGGCCATCGCCATTTCGGCCAAAGCCACCGCGATACCGCCATCGGACACGTCATGCGCCGCCGTGACGATGCCGGATGCGATCAGAGCGCGCACATGGTCACCGACGCGTTTTTCATGGTCCAGATCGACCGGCGGGGGCGGGCCATCGGTGCGGCCGTGGATGTCCCTGAAATAGACCGACTGGCCAAGATGCGTTCCCCAGGAGTCCGGCGCGCCGACCAGCAGGATCATCTGGCCTTGCGCGGCAAAGCCGGTCCGCACCATCTTCGACCAGTCGGCGATCAGACCGACGCCGCCGATTGTCGGCGTCGGCAAAATGCCCTGGCCGTTGGTTTCGTTGTAGAGCGAGACATTGCCGGAGACGATCGGGAAGCCGAGTGCGCGGCAGGCCTCGCCGATACCTTTCACCGCACCGACCAGCTGACCCATGATCTCGGGCCGCTCCGGGTTGCCGAAATTGAGATTGTCGGTGGCGGCCAGCGGCAAGGCGCCGGTGGCGGTCAAATTGCGCCAGCATTCGGCCACCGCTTGCTTGCCGCCCTCATAAGGGTCGGCCTCGCAATAGCGTGGCGTCACGTCGGACGAAAAAGCGAGCGCCTTGGTGGGATGGCCGTCGACGCGCACCACACCGGCATCGCCGCCGGGAAGCTGCAGCGAATTGCCCTGGATCAGTGTGTCGTATTGCTCCCAGACCCAACGGCGCGAGGAAAGATCCGGTCCGCCGAGCAGCTTCAACAGCGCATCGGCCACGTCGGCTTGCGGCACGTCATCGGCGGCCAGCGGCGCCGGCTTCTTCGGCTCGACCCACGGCCGGTCATATTCCGGTGCTTTGTCGCCGAGATCCTTGATCGGCAGGTCGGCGACCTGATCCCCTTGGTGCAGCACGCGAAAACGCAGATCGTCGGTGGTCCTGCCGACGATGGCGAAGTCGAGCCCCCATTTGTGGAAGATCGCCTCGGCTTCCTGTTCCTTTTCGGGGCGCAGCACCATAAGCATGCGCTCCTGGCTTTCCGACAGCATCATTTCGTAGGCGCTCATGCGCTCTTCACGCACCGGCACCTTATCGAGATCGAGCTCGATGCCGAGGTCGCCCTTGGCACCCATCTCGACCGCCGAGCAGGTCAGACCGGCGGCACCCATGTCCTGGATGGCGATCACGGCGCCCGAGGCCATCAGTTCGAGGCAGGCTTCCAGCAGGCACTTTTCGGTGAAAGGATCGCCGACCTGCACGGTCGGGCGCTTCTCGTCGATCTTGTCGTCGAATTCAGCTGAAGCCATGGTGGCGCCGCCGACGCCGTCGCGGCCGGTCTTGGCGCCGAGATAGACGACAGGCAGGCCGACGCCCTTGGCTTCCGACAGGAAGATCGCGTCGGTCTTGGCAATGCCGGCCGCAAAAGCGTTGACCAGGATGTTGCCGTTGTAGCGGGCGTCGAAATTGACCTCGCCGCCGACCGTCGGCACGCCGAAGGCGTTGCCATAGCCGCCGACCCCGGAAACCACGCCCGAAACGAGATGCCTGGTGTTGGGGTGGTCAGGCGCGCCGAAGCGCAGTGCATTCATCGCAGCGATCGGCCGCGCGCCCATGGTGAAGACGTCGCGCAATATGCCGCCGACGCCGGTCGCCGCACCCTGATAGGGCTCGATGTAGGACGGGTGGTTGTGGCTCTCCATCTTGAAGACGACGCAGTCGCCGTCGCCGATGTCGACCACGCCGGCATTCTCGCCTGGGCCCTGGATGACCTGTGGGCCCGTGGTCGGCAGCGTGCGCAGCCACTTCTTCGACGATTTGTACGAACAATGCTCATTCCACATCGCCGAGAAGATGCCGAGTTCGGTGAAGCTCGGTTCGCGCCCGACAAGATCGAGAATGCGCTGATACTCGTCGGGCTTCAGCCCGTGCGCGGCGATAAGCTCAGGGGTGATCGGCACGGAATTGGAAATGGTCATGGGCAGCGATTTTTATCCGGGGCGCGTTGGGATTTTGAGTCACGTCTTATCGCAAGCTTTAAGGCCGATACACCCATGGTTCGACGAAAACGACGGAAAACCGGACAAAACCACAGGGCGTCAGGAGAAGCTGTCGTAGCCGGCACGGCCTTCATCGAGAAGTCGCCGGATCACCGCGACTCCCTCGGCGATGTCATTGCGCTGCCGTGGCTGCGAAATGCCGAAGCGGACGCCGTGGAAAACCTGCTCGGAACGGCCGGCCTTGAACTCGTCCTCGTCGTCGATCAGCACGCCATGTTCGAGGCAGGCGTTCTTGAAGGTGCCGGAAAGCCAGGGATCGGGTAGGGTCATCCAGACAAAAGGCACCCTGTCGTGTGCCTTGAACGCGAAGCCGGCCAAAGTCTCTCGCACGATTGCGATGCGGGCGCGGATTTCGCCGATGCTGCGCTTGCGTATCTCATCCGCCTGGCCAGACAGCACCAGCCTTGTATTCACCTCGGCCAGCAGGAAAGGCATGCCGCCGGTCATCATCTTGTGGGCGACGCGGATACGATGGCGATAGGCGGGCGGGCAGGAAAGCCAACCGCCGCGCACGCCAGCCGCGACCGACTTGGACAGGCCGCCGGCGACAATGGTGCGTTCAGGGGCATATTCGGCCAGCAACGGTGTCGGATCGTCGGTCAAATTGCCGTAGAGATCGTCCTCGATGAGGATGACATTGTATTCGCGCGCGACACGCGCGATTGCCTCGCGCCGCGCCGCCGACAAGGTCGCCAGCGTGGGATTCTGCGCCGTCGGCATCAGGAAGATCATCCTGGGATGCTTTTGCGCGCAGACGCGCTCGAAATCCTGGGGGTCGATACCTTCGTCGTCCGATGCCACCAGTGCGGTGCGTCGGCCGATCAGGCCGGCGCTGCGGGAAATTTGCGAGTAGGTGAGGTGCTCGAAGGCGACATAGTCGCCAGGTGTGGTGAGCGCCGCGATCGCCGCCATCACCGCAGCGTGGGTGCCGAGCGTGGGGACGATGGTCTCGGCATTAGGTCTGAACGAATTGCGCGATAGCCAGCGGGCGCCGGCTTCGTACCAGCGGTCGGGGAAGTCCCTGGTATAGCTTGAAATCTCATGCGGGTGGTCCTGCGTCGTGCGCGACAGGATGTCGGCGATATCAGCACCCTGGCCGATGTCTGGCGCTGCCGTGCTGTCGAAACGCAATTTGCCGCGCGGTGCATCGATATGGCGAGTGCCTTCGCCACTGCTGACCGGCGCCGGCAGGTTCGGTTTTGCGCCGTCGGCGCGCTGACCGAGTACATAGGTTCCACGCCCGACTTCGCCGCTCACCAGCCCGCGCTCGCGCAGCAATTGATAGGCCCGGCCGACCGTGCCGACCGTGGTGCCGATGTCGTAGGCGAGGTCGCGTTGCGGCGGCAGCTTTGCTCCGGCTTCGATCACACCCCGATCGATATCCGTTTCGATTGAATCCGCCAGGCGCTGATACAGCGGGCCGGAGCCGGCAGTGAGATCTGGAAGCCAATTTGTCATGGTGACAATTTTCTATATTGCACCGAATTGTGAGTCAATACATATCGTAACTGCGCCAAAAAAGGGTGCAAGTTGGAATTCGGGTAGAAAGATAATGAGCACAATCGCTACAATCCGTCCTTCGAGAGCCGGACTATCAGGTCAATCGGCACGCCCATCGAGCCAAGGCGGCTTTGTTACCCGTCTGGTGCGCTTGGTCGGGTCGCTGGCGAGATGGATCGGCCATCTGCTGGAGCGTCGGCGCAGCAGGCTGGCGCTTCTGGAAATGACCGATGACCAACTCAAGGATATCGGAGTCTCGCGCTGCGATGCCCACCGCGAGGGTATCAGGCCCTTCTGGGACTGACAGCCAAGGCATTTTGCAGCCAAGCGGATTCGCTTGGCGTCGCAGAGGTGCCACAATGCATGCCGCTCTAGCGGACGCTCGATAGCCGGGTGCGCGCAACGCCATGGTCCGCAAGGACGGCAACCACGCACAGCACGAGAAAAAGTCCGGTGATGGCGGCCGCCGAGATGGCAACGCTGGCCGGGCCGTTCCTGGCGACGTCCAGGAACGGGTAGGGCACCTCGCCTGCAAACGGCGCCCGCATCAGCGCATAGATCAGATAGGCGACGGGATAGAGCACCCACCAGGAGATGTCGCTCCAGCGCGTCCGACCGTCGGCGCCCGATGTCAGCCACCACAACACGAACAGCAGCGGCGTCACATAGTGCAGAAGGACGTCGCAGAGCAGGAACAGTCCCTGCGGCTGCCAGAGCTGTGCCAGCACCGCGGCGTAGATGATGAACACCAATGCGATCGAAACGGCAACGCCGGCCCGTATGCGCGTCCCGGCGAAGGCCGGCAGCCAGGCATAGCCGGCGGGCGACAGCAGCGAGGTGTACACCAGCACCGCGCCGATGTTGGTCAGGATGGTGAAGAAGCTGAAAACGAAAACGATGGAGCCGAGCAGGCTGCGGCCTGCCTCCATCGACGCCGGAATGCTGATGCAGAACTGCAGGACGAGCCCGGCCAGGCCGATGGCCAGCCCCGTCATCTGCAGAAAGCGGCCCATGGGCTAGGCGGTCGCGGCGCAGGCCGGATTGCCGGCTTGCCAGCGGGCGATGTCCGATCCGATGCGGGCACCGAGCGGATCGTTCATCAGCGGCCCGAACACATCGACGCGGCTTGAATTGCCTTGCGCCTGGACCACCAGCAACGGTTTGCCGCCATAGTGTTTGGCCGGCACCAGCAGGAAACGCGGCGTGCCGCTGAACGAATTCAGTTCATTGGCCATCTGATACTGTTTGAAGGCTGGGTCCTTGCTGGCGATCCAGCATTTATGGGCCGATATCGCCACCTGTTCCATGGCCAGCAGCGCTGCACTCTTGCCCGAGGGCACAGGCGTGCTCTTCGGGGTCGATTGGCAGGATGTGAGAGCGAAAGCCGCCGCGGCAACCAGCGCGATCGCCTTGCTCCTGGTCAAGCGGCACCCATCTCAAGCTCGGACAGAAACATCTTCTGGCCGTCGGACATCTCGCCCCACACCCGCGACAATGCCGGGTGCTGCGAGGCGATCTGCTCATAGGCGTCGAATTTCGGGTAGGCGTCGAGCAGGTCGCGGCGTCCTGTCATGGCGCGGAAATTGTTGAAGATGAACCGCGTCGGCGTCAGCCAGGCATCGGCGAAACTGATATCGTCACCGAGCGCGAAGGGCCCGTGCGCCATGCGCTCCTCGATCGCTGCCAGCCCGTGGTGCAGGCGGATGAACTGGGCGTCGATCTCGGCACTGTTTCGCTTCGGCATGGAATGAAGCTCGAAAAGCTTCATCATCGGGGTCAGCACATCGAGATCGGTGATGCGGGCGAACATGCGCACCAGCGCGCGGTCCTTGGAATCGGGCGGCAGCAGAGCCGGTTCCGGAAACCGCTCTTCGAGATACTCGGCAATGACCACAGATTCGACGATCGTTTCGCCAGAGCCGGTGATCAGCACCGGAATCCGGTTCATCGGCGAGATGGCGCGAAATCCTTCCGGGATGGGAAAGCCGGGCGGCGGCGCGATGATCTTGAGCGGCACGTCCTTGATGTAGGCCAGCGCCCGCACGATCGACGAGTAGGGCGACAACGGCCGCGAATAGAGTTTCATGACCGTTTTTCTCCCCCATGAACTGGACTTGCCTCGACAAAGAGACAGGAATGTCCGGATGTTTTCAAGACGCTTGCCTCGAAGAGGTCAGGCGGCGATGCCAAGCGCACTTTCGAACAGTCCACGGCCGTCGGTACCGCCATGAGCTGCTTCGATCAGGTTTTCCGGGTGCGGCATCAGGCCGAGCACATTGCCGCGGTCGTTGATGATGCCGGCAATGTCGTTGATCGAGCCGTTGGGATTGGTGCCGTCCGCATAGCGGAACACCACCTGGCCTTCGCCTTCGAGACGGGCGAGTGTGTCGGCGTCGGCGAAATAATTGCCGTCATGATGCGCAACCGGCGTGCGGATGATCTGGCCTGGCTGGTAGCGGCGGGTGAACATGGTGTTGGCGTTGGTGATCTCAAGCTTCACTTGCCGGCAGACGAATTTCAGCGATGTGTTGCGCATCAAGGCGCCCGGCAGCAGGCCGGCCTCGACCAGGATCTGGAAACCGTTGCAAACGCCGATGACTGTCACGCCCGCGGCTGCCTTTTCGGCCACCGCCCGCATGACCGGCATGCGCGCGGCAATCGCGCCGCAGCGCAGATAATCGCCAAAGGAAAAACCGCCGGGAATGGCGATCAGGTCGACATCGGGGATTTCGGTGTCGGTCTGCCAGACAGTGATCGGCGGCTTTCCCGAAATCTTGGTCAGCGCCGCGATCATGTCACGGTCGCGGTTGAGGCCAGGCAGAAGGACGACAGCTGATTTCATTTCGGTTCGAAAGGCCTTTGGTTTTCGGCGAGTTCGCGTAAGTCGAGGCGTCGCTCTATGCGTTCGAGGCGCTCGTCCTGACGGGCGAGAATGCCATAAATGTTATGGATATCGCTTTGCGTCGCCACCATGTGACCCCGCATCACATTCAATTCCCGCTTCGTCTCGGAACCATCCTGACGAAGTTCACCAATTTCATGATGCACGCGCTTAAGAAGCTCGTCATCAGCTCATTCGTGACTTCCGGCATAGTGCCTCCGGCGCAACCTCAGGTAATCGCCACACTATAATTCTCAATCACCGTATTCGCCAGCAGCTTGTCGCACATCGCCTTGAGGTCCGCCTCGGCTTTGGCCTTGTCGCTTTCCGCCAGCTCGACGTCGAACACCTTGCCCTGCCGTACCGCGCCGACGCCGCCAAAACCCAGTCCGGACAGCGCGTGTTCGATCGCCTTGCCTTGCGGGTCGAGCACGCCGTTCTTGAGTGTGACGGTAATGCGGGCCTTGATCACGCTGGACGTGCTCCTGTTCTGACTATCGGGTTGCAAGCCACTATTCAGTGCGGCTTGCCTTTGAGGCCGTCGGTCGAGGCGACAAGCACCGGGCCGGTGGGGCGCGGCGGCTCGTTCTCGTTCATGATGCCGAGGCGGCGGGCAACTTCCTGGTAGGCTTCGACGAGGCCGCCCATGTCGCGGCGGAAGCGGTCCTTGTCGAGCTTGTCATGCGTCGCCACGTCCCACAGGCGGCAGGAATCCGGCGAAATCTCGTCGGCGACAACGATGCGCATCATGTCGCCCTCGAACAGGCGGCCGCATTCGATCTTGAAATCGACGAGCTGGATGCCGACGCCCATGAACAGGCCGGAGAGGAAGTCGTTGACGCGGATGGCCAGCGCCATGACGTCGTCGATCTCCTGCGGGCTCGCCCAGCCGAACGCGGTGATGTGCTCTTCCGACACCATCGGATCGTCGAGCGCGTCGGCCTTGTAATAGAATTCGATGATCGAGCGCGGCAGAACGGTGCCTTCATCGATACCGAGGCGCTTGGACAGCGAACCGGCGGCGACGTTGCGCACGACCACCTCGAGCGGAATGATCTCGACTTCCTTGATCAGCTGCTCGCGCATGTTGAGCCGGCGGATGAAGTGGGTCGGGATGCCCATGCGGTTGAGGTGGTTGAAGATGTGCTCCGAAATACGGTTGTTGAGCACGCCCTTGCCGTCGACGACTTCATGTTTCTTCTTGTTGAACGCGGTGGCGTCATCCTTGAAGAACTGGATGAGCGTACCCGGCTCCGGTCCCTCATAGAGGATCTTGGCCTTGCCTTCATAAATGCGGCGGCGATTTTTCATCTGATTTTTCTCTGGGGTTCCGGACAGCGGCAATTGGCCATTTCCTGTCCGTCTGCCTGAAATAGTGCGGCTTACGGTAGGGTTCAATGCCGGGTCTATCCCAATCACATCGTTTGCTCAATCGGCAAATCCTTCCAATCAACCGCTTTCGGGACCGAAATGCCGCAGCGCAGCATGCGACGAAGCGTATTGACCGGCCCGCGACCTTTTGGTTTGTGCTTTGGCAACACACATATCCACCGCCAACGAATCGAATTTGACCCGGAGGGACGCCATGAGCAGCATGAAAGACCGCGAAGAGGGCTTCGAGCGCAAATTTGCTTTCGACGAGGAGCTTCGGTTCAAGGCCTCGGCGCGCCGCAACAAGGCGCTCGGCCTGTGGGCTGCCGAAAAGCTTGGAAAGTCCGGCACCGACGCCGACGCTTATGCCAGGGAAGTGGTTGTTTCCGACATCGAGGAAGCCGGCGATCACGACGTGTTCCGCAAGATCCGAAAGGACTTCGATGCCGCCGGCGTAGATCAGTCGGACCATCAGATCCGCCGCACCATGGACGAGTTGATGGCGCAGGCGATCGAAGAGATCAAGAACACCTGATCCGGCCGAAGCAGGTTCCGCAAAAGTGGCCAACGGCTTTGCGACAGAGAACCTGCGACAGACCAGAGAATGACTGGACCAATCGACCGCCCGGCCCATCCGGGCGGTTTTTCTTTGCCTTTGCCGCGGTTTCCGGCTGAAACTGCTGTCGTTAACAAGGAAGCGATTAGATGTCTCTGAAGTCCCGTCTTGCAGCCGATGAAACGCTGTTCACCGCATGGTCTGGCGTGCCGGATGCCCTGACCGTCGAAATCGTCGCCAAGCAGGGCTTTGATGCCGTCACGCTCGACATGCAGCATGGCGGCCATCACGAGGATAGCGTGCTGCGTGGGCTGGTGCCGGTGCTCGCTGCCGGCAAGCCGGCGCTGGTGCGCATTCCGGTCGGACGTTTCGACATGGCGAGCCGTGCGCTCGATTTTGGCGCCGAGGCGGTCATTGCGCCGATGGTGAATTCGGCGGCTGACGCCAAACTGTTCGCCGCCGCCATGAAATACCCGCCGGTCGGCGAGCGTTCCTGGGGCCCGACCTACGCGTTTCCACGCCACGGCAAGGGCGACCAGGCCGAATGGCTGCGCGACACCAACCAGCGCGTGCTGGCCTTCGCCATGGTCGAAACGCGCGCCGCCCTCGATGCGCTCGATGGCATTCTCGACACGCCCGGCATCGACGGCATCTTCCTCGGCCCATCGGATTTCTCGATCGCCTGGAGCAATGGCACCACGGTCGATTCCACACTGGAAAGCATGATGGAGACAGTGGCGTCGGTCGCCGAGCGCACCCGCAAGGCCGGCAAATATGCGGCGATCTATGTTGTCGACCCGGCAATTGCCGGTCGTGTCGTATCGATGGGCTACCGGCTGCTGGCCATGGGATCGGAACACGCGCTGATCGGACTCGGGGCAAAGGCCCTGATCAACAGCGTCAGGGATTCGATCGGGTCCTGAACCCGAACGGACCAATTGTCGCTAGAAGCCCAATTGTCGCTAGAAGCCCAATTGTCGCTGCAGCATCGTGTCGTCAGGCCCGTGCTGCCGCGGTCATCGTCGCGGCTGGTCTGCTGCGTCTGAATTTGTTGAACACGACGCCGAGTGCTCGGACCCACCAATTGTTGAAGGCCATCAGCGGCAATGCCGCGAGGATCGAACCCGGTATGGCGGCGGCGGCGCCGAGCGCGGCGGAGCCGCTGGCCAGCAGGACCCATGACCCGAGCGAGCAGATGACGGGTACATGCACGAGATAGAGTGGGAAGGACAGATCGCCCAGGAAACGTGCCGCCTTGCCCGAAGACCATGACGGCGGCTCATCCGTACTCAGCACGGCATAGACCAACATGATGCTGGCCGGAATGGCCACGCAGGATTGCCGCAGGCCTACATCATCGGGCACCATAGCCTCAAGCAGTGCAAAGGGCCGATATATGCCTACCGCATCCCCCGCATAACCCAGCAGCGCCAGGGAAATCATCGCCATGGCGCCTCTCACCCAGGGATTCGGACGAAATCCCATGGCGAGAAGCGGATAGAGCAGGAGGCTGGCCGGAAAGGCACAAAAGAAGTAGCTGACTTGTACCGCCAGGAATGCGCCTGTCGCTATGCAAAACCAGGATACCAGCGTCCCGCGGCCATGGAAGAAAAAGACGATCGGGGCGAGTGCGAAGGTCAGCATGCTGCCCCAGAACTCGACCGTCATGGTCCACAGGCTGCTGTCATAATATTTGTCGCCGTAAATGAACGTCCGCCAGGCCCCTTGCAGGAACGCATCGGAGAAACTCGCTGTCTCCCGCGACAGCACCTTTGGAGCATTGCCGAATCTGCCGAGCCACTCAGATTGGGTGACCGCCGCCGCATCCTCGAAGAAATACAGGTCGAGCTTGAAGAGGACACAGGACAAGAGAACCACGACAAGCACGGGTCCAGCCAGACGAGGCAAACGTTTTATGGCACCCAGCCACAGGTCTTGCGCCTCGCGGGTCTGAAAATAACGCTTCACAAGCACATAGGAAGAGAGCACGAAAAACAAGTAGACGGCGGAGCCGCCATTGAAGGCGATGAAAGCCGGACTTGTCTTGAGCGATTGCGCCGCCTTGTCTCCCTCTCCTATCGCCAACGGCGCAAAAGCACGCAAACAGTGCCCATTCAGAACAATGAGTGCCGCGACACCTCTCAACAATTCGAGTGAAGCATCCTTGCGCAACTAGGGCCTTTTTTCTTGGAAAATTGCGCGTTTAGCGCACGAGAATAATCTTCCAGGTGAACAGAGCGTGCCGTCACCGAAGATCTTACCCCGATGTGCATTAAATTATTGTTCACACAAGCACAGCCGGGCCTATCCGGGCGGGTCCGTGCGGAAGCTTTGACAGCGACGTATTACAGGTCCGTCAGGAATTTGGCGAAGGTCATCGAGCCTTCGGGCCAGGGACCAAAGCCCGAATCCGCGTTGAGGTGACCGGTCTCGCCGGCATCGACGAACAGCGAGCCCCAGGCTCCGGCAATATCCTCGGCCACATCGAAGGCGCAGAACGGATCGTTGCGGCTGGCGATCACGATGGACGGAAAGGGCAGCGGCTCGCGCGGGTAGGGGCCGAAGGTCATCAGGTGCCTCGGCCTGATCTCGGGATTGGCGACATCGGGCGGCGCAACGAAGAAAGCCCCGGCAACCGGCTTGCGGAATTGCGGGATGGCTTGCACCGCCGTGGCGACGCCGAGCGAGTGCGCGACGATGACGACCGGCTTCTCGGCTTCGTTGACCGCCTTGGCCACGCTGGTTGTCCAGTCGTCGCGCACCGGCTTCGACCACTCGGCCTGCTCGACCCTGCGCGCCGTCGACAGCTTCGATTGCCAGCGGCTCTGCCAATGGTCGGGGCCGGAATTGGTATAGCCCGGCACGATGAGAATATCTGCTTCCTTGACCTTCATGGCGCTGAGATAGCGAGCCGCGTCGCTTCGTGCAACAGGTCATGAACAGTGCTCTTGATCACAATAGTGAACAGGATGTTCGCTTCTTCACGTCTTGTGTGAACGATACCGATGGACGAAAGGTGGCCAGGAAAAGAAACAGCCGTGTGCGGAAGCCCTCTCTTCTGGAACTGGCACGACGTATGATGATCGGCGGTGCGGGCTTCTTGCCTTGGGAGCTTCACCGAAGGCCGGTCGATCGGAGCATTTGATGAGTGAACTGCCCTTTGCCGCCACCACGCCGGTCAGCGTTGCCCGTGTTGGGTTGAAAGCGCGCGACGCTGAAAGTCTCGCGGCTTACTATCGCAGCGTCGTCGGCCTGCAGGAATTGAGCCGTGCCGAAGGCGCTATTACGCTGGGCGCAGCCAACCGTCCGTTGCTGGTCATCGAGGCCGATGCTTCTGCCAAGCCGGATGATCCGCGCAGCGCCGGCCTGTTCCACACGGCCTTCCTGCTGCCCAGCCGCGCCGATCTCGGCCGCTGGATCAACCACGCCATCGCCGACAAGATCGCCATCGAAGGGGCCTCCGACCATCTGGTCAGCGAAGCGCTGTATCTGACCGACCCCGAAGGCAACGGCATCGAGATCTATGCCGACCGCCGTCCGCAGGACTGGAAGTGGAATGGCGACAAGATTGCCATGGCGACTGAGCGGTTGAACATTCCGTCGGTCGTTGCCGAAGTGCCGGTGGGTGACGCCGGCTGGCAGGGCGCGCCGGAAAACAGCATTATCGGCCATGTCCACCTGCGGGTCGGCCGGCCGGAAGACGCCGAGGCCTGGTGGAACCAGGAGTTCGGCTTCGACACGGTGGCCAAATATGGCGGCCAGGCGGTGTTCCTGTCGTCCGGCGGCTACCACCACCATATCGGCGCCAACGCCTGGCAGAGTTCGGGCGCCGGTCGCCGCGATCCAAGCAGGTCCGGTCTGGCTTGGGTCGAAATGCGTTCGGACAATGTGACCAGCCCGATAACCCGCGAAGATCCCTGGGGCACGGTGATCAGGACTGTTCCCGGCAAGGCCTGATTGCTATTTTGGCGAGAGCGTCTTTCTCCCCGTATCGTGCGGGTAGAAAGCGCGTCTCAGGCTTCTCCGAACACCCGCTTGAAGATCGTGTCGACATGCTTGGTGTGATAGCCCAGGTCGAATTTCTCGCGGATTTCAGCTTCCGGCAGCGCTGCGGTCACTTCCTTGTCGGCGAGCAGTTCTTCAAGAAAATCAGCGCCTTGCTCCCACACTTTCATGGCGTTGCGTTGCACCAGCCGGTAGGAGTCTTCTCGCGACAGGCCGGCCTGGGTCAGCGCCAGCATGACGCGCTGCGAATGCACGAGACCGCGGAACTTGTTCATGTTCTTCAGCATGTTGTCGGGATAGACAAGCAGCTTGTCGACGACGCTGGTCAGCCGTGACAGCGCGAAATCGAGCGTCACCGTGGCGTCCGGCCCGATCATGCGCTCGACGGAGGAGTGCGAGATGTCGCGCTCGTGCCAGAGCGCCACATTCTCCATCGCCGGCAGCGCCATCGACCGGACCATGCGGGCAAGGCCGGTGAGGTTTTCGGTCAGCACCGGGTTGCGCTTGTGCGGCATTGCCGACGAGCCCTTCTGGCCGGGCGAAAAATACTCTTCCGCCTCCAGCACTTCGGTGCGCTGCAAATGCCGGATCTCGATCGACAGCCGTTCGATTGACGAGGCAATGACGCCGAGCGTGGCGAAGAACATGGCGTGACGGTCGCGCGGGATCACTTGCGTCGACACCGGCTCGGGCTTCAGGCCAAGCTTTGCCGCCACATGTTCCTCGACATAGGGGTCGATGTTGGCGAAGGTGCCGACCGCGCCCGATATCGCGCAGGTGGCGATGTCTTCGCGCGCATGAACCAGCCGCTCGCGGCAGCGTGAGAACTCGGCATAGGCCTGCGCCAGCTTGATGCCGAAGGTCGTCGGCTCGGCATGGATGCCGTGGCTGCGGCCGATGGTGACGGTGTCCTTGTGTTCGAACGCACGGCGCTTGAGCGCGGCGAGCAGGGCGTCGATGTCGGCGAGCAGGATGTCGCTGGCGCGGCTAAGCTGCACGGCAAAGCAGGTATCGAGAACATCCGACGAGGTCATGCCCTGGTGAATGAAACGGGCGTCCGGCCCGACAAATTCGGCAAGATGGGTCAGGAAGGCGATGACGTCATGCTTGGTGACGCGCTCGATTTCGTCGATCGCCTCGACATCGAATTTCGCAGCGCTGCCCTTTTCCCATATGGTCTTTGCCGCTTGCTTGGGGATGACGCCGAGTTCGGCCAGCGCGTCGCACGCATGGGCTTCGATTTCGAACCAGATGCGAAACCGGGTCTCGGGCGACCAGATGGCAACCATTTCCGGCCGGGAATAGCGAGGGATCATCGGTCAGTCCTGACGTATCGAGAGGTTTTCCCGCGTCCTAACAGAGGCGGGCAAAATGCTCAACGCCGCTGGCGCGCAAACCAGACGCTCGCGGCAAACAAGGCCACGAAACCAAGCGGAAAATAAAGCCGGATGCCAAGTACGACGAACTGATAGAGCGCAATCAACGTCGTGAAGACGAACTGCAGGGCCCAGGTATGGGTGAAAGCAGGTGCATGCCACTCCGCATAGTAGGAGCGGTACTGCAGGGCGAACAGCCCCGCCGTCAAGCCGACCGTCGCTGCGGCGAGGCACACGAAGGCCGCCGCGAAGGCGACCTCCCAGCGCCTGCCCTGTGAGACCAGCTTCGCGGCAAACAGGCCAATCGGAAAGGCCAGCGCACCTCCCACAGCAAACAGCAAGGTGACGATGCGGATTTTCGCCGGCGTCTCCCATTCGTCCAAGAACAGGTTGACGAGTGCGCTGGCCCCCATCGTCGCCGCCCACATCAAGGCGCCGAAAAATGCGATGCGAAGTTCTGGCATCGCGTGGCGAACGCGGCTCAAGACGCGGTCGCGCCTGGCGGGTTGAACAGGGAGTGTCACAGGCGGCCGGTCACCGCGATCCAGCGAAAGTCCGGCCCCTCAAAACCGTATTGGCGCACCGCGATCAGCACCGCGTAGGCGCTGAGACTGTCCATTGAAAAGGTTTGCACAGCGCCGATGCGATAGCCATTCGGGCAACCCCGGCTTTTCGGTATTGCCTTGTCCTCATGCAGCAGCTTGGTGGTGCCGCCATCCTGCGCTTCGATACGCAGCAAGCGAAAACCGTTGATCTCGCCCTGGCTCTCGCAGCCTTGGGTGTTGTTCATGCCCAACTCGTCCAGCCGGAACTCGAGCGGCTGGTCGACGGCTGAGAAGATCGGGCGCGGGTTGACCGCTATCCGGTGCGGATCGGCCGAAAGCTCGGTCACCGGGTTGAAACCAGCTGTTATGCCGCGGTTGGCGCTCAGTTCCGCCTCACCGACAATGGCTTCGCCCTTTTGCCGGGCCTGAAGGCGCGCTGCTTCCAGTTTGGCGTTCTCGTCCTCGAGCCGTACCCGGATCGGCGTGCCCTTGAGAAAGCTGTCGGTGCTGGTGTCGATATAATAGCGGTTGGCGTAGGGAAAGCCCGATCCGTCCTGCACGCCATATTCCTCGAAAGCGAAGACACCGCCGTCCTTGGTGAAGCCCAGGATTTCAAGTTGGGCAACGTCGCCGGCACGGGCAGCCATCGATGTCGCAAACTGTCCAATCAGGGCAACTGCAAACAGAAAGAGCATTCGCATCGGTCTTCACCCCTCGGCCGTGATCGTCTCCATCCACTACCACGACGGAATCAAAACGTCGCGCAGTGCCAAAGCCCGATGCATCCAATCGGCCCGTCATTTGTTATCGTCGGCAGTCCCAATGGAGAACCACCATGACCGACACCAGCAAAATTCGTGAACATATGGAAGTCGTCGGCGCCGATGGCGTGCATGTCGGCACCGTCGACAAGGTCGACGGCCAGCGCATCAAGCTGACCAAGGCCGATAGCGGTCAGGGCGCTCACAAGGGCCATCACCATTATGTTCCCGTGAGCCTCATTGCCGAGGTCGACGGCAACAAGGTGTGGCTGTCCGCGAATTCCGATGTCGCGGTAACCTTCGAGGAAGAAAAATCCGATCGGGTATGATCGAGGGCGTCTGTTTATCTCAGGCGCGATGACCAGACCGGAAACAGATCGTTTTCGGCCGGCATCGCGGCAAACACGCCGCGGCTGATGGCGCGTGCCATCGTGGCGCCGGCTGCGGCATAGAGGTCGATTGCCGCGTCGGAGGTGAGTTCGATACCGCTCGTGCCAGTTGCCAGCGCAAATACCAGGTCGCCATCGGCCGGCGTGTGCGTTGGCCAGATGGCGCGCACGAAGCCGTCATGCGCCGAGATTGCCAGGCGCTTTGCGGCAGCCTTGGTGAGAACCGCGTCCGTGGCGATGACGGCGATGGTGGTGTTGCCGCCGGTCTCCATCTGTCTGCCCATGTGCTTGTCGCGGTATTTCAGCAGGATCTGCTTCGCGTCGTCCGGCATCGGCGAGGGATAACCAAGCCCGCCGAATTCGTCGCCGATTTCGAACGGTGCTGCCCAGAAATGGCGGGTTCGGCCTGTTGTCACCGACCCGGTCGGATTGACGCCGGCCAACGCACCGATGGTGATGCCGTTGTCCAGCAGCGTCGAAGCCGAGCCGAGGCCGCCCTTCAGCCCCGAAGTCAGCGCACCGGTGCCGGCGCCAATGGTGCCGAGCTCGAAATCGGCAGCGGCGGTTTGCGCGGCTTCATAGCCAAGCTCGCGGTAGGGTGGATAAAGGCCCCAATCCTTGTCGCCGCCATTGCGCAGGTCGAACAGGATCGCCGACGGCACGATCGGCACGCGAAAGCCTCCGACCTCCAGGCCGATGCCGCGTTCGCGCAGTGCCGCCTGCACGCCGGATGCAGCGTCGAGGCCGAAAGCCGAACCGCCCGAAAGCACCACGGCGTGCACCACATCGACCGAATTGTGCGGTTCGAGCAGGTCGGTCTCACGGGTGCCCGGCGCACCGCCCAGGATCTGAACGCCAGCCACCGTCGGTCCATCGCAGAGCACGGTCGTCACGCCGGATTTCAGCTTGGCATCGGACGCGTTGCCGACGCGCAGTCCGGCAACGTCGGTGATCAGGTTGCGCGGGCCGGTGCGAAACATCAGTTGCTTTCCAAAGGCGCAAAGCGCGTGCCGTCGAATCGGAAGACGCGGTAGGGGCTCTGGCTCAGGTCGCCTTTTGCATCAAAGCGGATCGGCCCGATCGCAGTGGTGAAATCCTGTCCGGTCAGGGCCTCGGTCAGTGGCTTGCCCGAGCCCTCGGACAAGGTTGACGCCGTTTTGGCGATCTCGATCGCCGCGTAGGCGGGCAGCGTATAACCGTCTGGCACGACCTTCTGCGTGGCAAACGCCGACAATAGTTTGGGGTCGGCGACATCGGCCCATTCCGGCGGTGCGATCATCAATGTTCCCACGGCATAGGGCACGTCGCCGGTCGGTGTGCGGAGGTTCTCCCCGCCGGCAAAGACGATGCCGGCCTGGAGCTGTGCGGCATCCCGGCCCATGATGGCTATGTCGTCGCCGTCGCCGCCGGCAAACACATGCGTGGCGCCGGCCTTCTTCAGCCGGCCGATCATGCCGATCTGATTATCGAGCTGCGGCCGGAACGTGTCGACGAATACCGGTTTCAGCGCTGCCTGCTCGGCCGCCGCCCGCAACGTCTCGGCGATTTCGCGGCCATAGATGGTGCCGTCGTCGATGACTGCGAACAACTCGCCTTGCCACAGATGGGTGAGGGTGGAGGCGACGGCGTTGCGCTCATCGTCGCCGCGTGGCCCGAGGCGAAAGACCGGCCAGCCGGTCTTGGCGCGGCGGTCGGTCAGGCTTTCGGTTCGCACGCCAACGGTAATGACTGGAATGTTGGCATCCTTGAGGATCGGCATCGCCGCCTCGATCGCCTCGGTGCAAAGGAATCCGACCACGACATTGACCTTGGCTGCGACGAATTCCCTGGCCGCGGCAGCGCCTCCGTCCGCAGTGCAGGCGTCATCCACGATCTTGAGTTCTATGCCGTTCGCTAGGGCCGCCTGACCGGTGCCGGCCTCGATCTGCTTGCCGAGAATGGCCGATGGTCCAGAGAGAGGCGCTGAGACGCCGACCACCAGCGTCTGGGCATTCGCATCACTGGCCAGAAACAGCCAGAACAGCGCCGCTATCGTTCTTGTCCTGGGTCGCATTCGAGCGATGAGGTCCTCTGTGCCGGTCTTATGCTGCTGGCACCTATTTATCGCCAAGACCTAAAGCCTGCCCGACCTTGGTGCAACACGCGAATTTCGGGATATGGCTCAAGCACTTCGCTTGTGGCAGGCTATGTATGGCCATATATGTCGGTAGGATCCTGACCATGGAAAATATACGGTGCTGAAGAAGAACGAAATTGGGCCGCAGGCCTACCGCGACGCCATGAGCCATTTTGCCGGCCACGTCCATGTTGTCACCACCGATGGGCCGGCCGGCAAGCGCGGTGCGACGGTGATTGCGGCCTGTTCCGTGTCGGATACCCCACCGACCATTCTGGTCTGTCTCAACCGTGAAAATCCCAAGAATGAGCCGTTCGTGAAAAACGGCAGATTTGCCTTGAACACGCTGGCCTCGCACCAGGAGCCGCTGTCGATCGGCTTTTCCGGCATCACCGGCCTGCCGGTCGAGGAGCGCTTCGCGCTTGGCGAATGGGACGTGATTTCCACCGGCGCGCCAACTCTGAAGGGCGCGCTCGCCGTGTTCGACTGCGAATTGATCGACACCAAGGACCTGGCCACTCATCGTGTGCTTTTTGGCAAGGTGACAGGCCTGCGGATGGGCGATAATTTGCGGCCGTTGATCTACCACGCCCGCGGCTACCACGTTCTGGAAAGCGGAGCGCCGGCGTTCACGGAGAAAGAATGACCGAGCTGAAACCGCGCGCCGCGCCGCGGACGATCGATGAGACGCTCGATCTCCTGACCGGCGCGGATTATGTGGCGGATCGGTCGCTGGCGACCGTACTGTTCCTGTCGTTGCGCATGAAGCGGCCGCTGTTCCTTGAGGGCGAGGCCGGCGTCGGCAAGACCGAAATCGCCAAGGTATTGGCGCAGGCGCTCGGCCGTCGGCTGATCCGCCTGCAGTGCTATGAAGGCCTCGACGTCTCGTCCGCCGTCTATGAGTGGAACTACGCCGCGCAGATGATCGAGATCCGCATGGAGGAGGCGGTCGGCAAGGTCGAGCGCTCCGCCATGGAGCGCAACGTCTTTTCCGAAAAATATCTTATCCGCCGCCCGGTGCTCGATGCGCTTACCGGCAAGGCGGGGGCTGCTCCGGTCTTCCTGATCGACGAGCTCGATCGCACCGACGAGGCGTTCGAAGCCTTCCTGCTCGAAATCCTGTCGGACTTCCAGGTCACGGTGCCTGAACTCGGCACCATCAAGGCGGACGAGCCGCCGATCGTCATCATCACGACCAACCGCACCCGCGAGATCCACGATGCGCTGAAGCGGCGCTGCCTCTATCATTGGGTCGACTATCCCAATGCCGAGCGCGAGCTGGAAATCGTGCGCCGCAAGGTGCCGCAGGCCAATCAACGTCTTTCGGCCGAAGTGGTCTCCTTCATCCAGAAGCTGCGCCAGATCGAGCTGTTCAAGGTGCCGGGCGTCGCCGAAACCATCGACTGGGCCGGCGCGCTGACCGAGCTCGACAAGGTGGCGCTCGATCCTGAAACCGTATCCGACACGATCGGCGTGCTGTTGAAATACCAGGACGACATTGCCCGCATCGAACAGGGCGAAGGCCGGCGCATCCTCAACGAGGTGAAGGCCGAGCTTTCGGCGGCGGAGTAAGCGATGCCGATCCAGGAGCCGAAACAAGCGAAGGTCGACGGGCGGATCGCCGACAACATCGTCTATTTCGCCCGCACTCTTCGTAAGGCCGGCATGCGGGTCGGGCCCGCCTCGGTCAAGGATGCCATCGAGGCGGTTCTCGTCGCCGGCATCGGCTCGCGTGACGATTTCTACTGGACGCTGCACGCCGTGCTGGTGTCCAGGCATGAGGATCACGCCATTTTCGACGAAGCCTTCCGGCTGTTCTGGAAATCGCGTGAACTGATCGAAAAGATGCTGGCGATGTTTTCGCCGGTGGCGCCTGACAACAGGGAAAAGCAGAAGCCCCGCGCAGGCGAAAACCGCGTCAGCCAGGCGATGTTCGAAGGCCACCAGAAGAACCAGCCAGCCCAGGAAATCCCTGAGATCGAGGTCGACGCCCGCTTCACTTTTTCCGGCAACGAGGTGCTGCGAGGCAAGGATTTTGCCCAGATGAACGCGATCGAGATGGCCGACGCCAAGAAGGCGATCGCGCAGCTGCGGCTGCCTTTCGACATGGTGCGGACGCGGCGCTTCAAAGCTGATGCGCAGGGCGGCCGCGTCGATCCGCGCGCCATGATGCGCTCAGCCGCGCGCACCGGTGGCGAACTGATCCTGCCGAAATTCCGCTCAGCTCGCGAAGTTCATCCGCCGCTGGTTGTGCTGGCCGACATTTCCGGCTCGATGAGCCAGTACACGCGCATCTTCCTGCATTTCCTGCATGCGCTGACGGAAAAACGCCGGCGCGTGCACACGTTCGTTTTCGGCACCCGGTTGACCAACCTGACCCGGCAGATGCGCCACCGCGACCCCGATGCCGCCCTTGCCGATTGTTCGACGGCGGTCAGGGACTGGTCGGGAGGCACCCGCATTGGCGACACGCTGGCCGAGTTCAACCTGATATGGTCGCGCCGCGTGCTGGGGCAGGGTGCGGTCGTGCTTTTGATCACCGACGGGCTGGAGCGCGACGATGTCGCCGGCCTGTCGGAGGAAATGGAGCGCCTGCACAAATCCTGCAGGCGGTTGATCTGGCTGAATCCGTTGCTGCGTTTCGATGGCTTCCAGGCGCGCGCCCGCGGTGTCATGGCGATGCTGCCGCATGTCGACGAGTTCCGCTCGGTGCACAATCTTGATGCGCTCGCCGACCTCTGCGCGTCGCTGGACAAGAAGTCGGCACAGTCGGTCGACCCGCGCCGATGGATGGAAGTTGGCGCGAGACGTGCCGCATAGCCATATATCTGGAAAAACATACTCTCAGAGAAACGATCATGGAAAGCAGCATTTATCTGGATGAAGCCCGTGACCCCTTGATCATCGCGGAAGGCTGGATGAACGACGGCAAGGACGTGGCCATCGCGACAGTGGTCGAGACCTGGGGTTCGGCGCCCCGACCTGTGGGCAGCCATCTGGTCATCGACGCAGACGGCAATTTCCACGGCTCGGTTTCGGGCGGATGCGTCGAAGGCGCGGTGGTGACCGAGGCCATCGACGTCATCGACAGCGGCAAGGCCAGGATGCTGGAGTTCGGTGTTGCCGACGAAACCGCCTGGCAGGTCGGCCTGTCCTGCGGCGGCCGCATCAAGGTGTATGTGGAAAGACTGGGCTGATCTCGAATGGATCCCTATGCGCTGAAGACGCTTAACGCCGAACGACGCGCCCGTCGCGCGGCGATTCTTGTCACCGATCTCGGTGACGGCCGCGACCGCATTGTGCGCGAGGGCGATCAGGTCGCCGGCGATCTTGGAGCCGCAATCGCAAAAGCGCTCCGCACCGGCAGTTCCGGTTCGGTCGAGGCCGAAGGACGAACCTTCTTTCTCAATGCACATCTGCCACAGCCGCGTCTCGTGGTGATCGGCGCGGTTCACATCAGCCAGGCGCTGGCGCCGATGGCGAAAATCGCCGGTTACCCCGTAGAGATCGTCGACCCCCGCACCGCTTTCGCCACGCCGGACCGCTTTCCCGACGTGGCGCTCCATGCCGAATGGCCGGAGGATGTTCTGAAGCGACAGCCGCTCGACAGCTACACCGCACTTGCCGCCGTCACCCATGACCCGAAGATCGATGATTTCGCGCTGAAGGCCGCGCTGGATGCGAACTGCTTCTATGTCGGAGCGCTCGGCAGCAGGAAGACGCACGCCAAGCGTGTCGAACGCCTGCTGGCGCTGGGCGCAACTGCCGAACAGATCGCTCGTATTCACGCGCCGATCGGGCTCGATATTGGTGCTGCCAGTCCGGCCGAGATCGCTGTTGCGGTGCTGGCGCAAGCAATCCACGCCTTCCGTTCGCGCGGTCTCGATGCCTCCGCATCGGCTCCAAAATCGAAATCGATTTTGGAAAAGCACGATGCGTAGATTCAAAGTAGTAGAGCGTCCTTTGCGCGTCCAAAAGGACGCGCGGCGCTCTACGGGCGCGGCGGCGTGAAATTCGGGCCTATCCCGATCGAGGCGGCTGAAGGCGCGGTGCTGGCGCATGCCACCACCGCTGGTGAACGGCGCTTCCGCAAGGCGCACAGGCTGAGCGCCGAAGACGTGGCGCTGCTGCGGGCCGCCGGTATTTCTGAGATCGTTGCGGCTGTGCTGGCTGCCGACGACCTCGGCGAGGATGCCGCCGCGCAAGCGGTCGCCGAGAGCATGGCCTTTCGCGGCATAGAGGCCAGGTCGGCCGCGACCGGGCGGGTCAATCTCCATGCCAACGCGTCGGGCATCTTCACGGTCGATGCCGCGATGGTTGACGCCCTCAATGCCATCGATCCAGCCATCACCATCGCCACGCTGGCGCAGCATGCGCCGGTCGAGAAGGGCCAGATGGTCGCGACGGTGAAGATTATTCCGTTCGCGGTCAGTTCGGCGCTGGTCGACGCCGCGACAAAAATCTGCGCCGGCGGCGAGATCTTTGTCGTCAATGCCTACCAGCCGGTGCGTGTCGGCGTCATCCAGACGGTTCTGCCGGGCATCAAGCCAAGTGTGCTGGACAAGACGCTGCGCGTTACCGAAGCGCGGCTGGCGCGCACGGGCGGCAGGCTGACGGCGGAGCATCGTACGCCGCATGAGATCGCACCGGTGGCGGAAGCCACGGCCTCGCTGGCGCGAGACAACGACATGGTGGTGATCTTCGGCGCCTCGGCGATGAGCGATTTCGCCGACGTGGTTCCGGCGGCCATCGAGAGGGCAGGTGGGACTGTCATCCGCGCGGGCATGCCGGTCGATCCCGGCAATCTGCTGGTGCTCGGCACGCTCGACGGCAAGCGCGTCATCGGCGCGCCCGGTTGCGCCCGCAGTCCCAAGGAGAACGGCTTCGACTGGGTTCTGGATCGGTTGATCGCCGGCCTTGACGTGACTGCCAAGGATATTGCCGGCATGGGGGTCGGCGGGCTGCTGATGGAGATCCCGACACGCCCGCAGCCGCGCGAACCGCTGCCGGCGAAAAGCCAGCTCAAGGTCGGCATCGTGCTGCTGGCGGCTGGTCGGTCGAGCCGCATGGGCGGACCCAACAAGCTGCTGGCGTTGTTCGACGGCAAGCCGCTGGTGCAACGCACCGCCGAGCGGGCGCTCGGCTCGAAGGCTTCCGGCACGATTGTCGTCACCGGCCATCAGCGCGAGCGGGTGCGCGCCGCTCTGGCGGGCCTCGACGTGACCTTCGCCGACAATCCCGATTTTGCCGAGGGCCTGTCCACCTCGCTGAAGGCCGGCATTGCCTATCTGCCCGAGAGCTCCGCCGGTGTGATGATCGTTCTCGGCGACATGCCGGGAGTCGCGTCCGACGATCTCGACAGGTTGATCGACGCCTTCCGCAAGGCCGGCGGCAATTCGGTGGTTCGCGCTACACATAATGGCAAGCGCGGCAACCCGGTGCTTTTGCCGCGTTCGCTGTTTCCGGCGATCGCCCATCTGGAAGGCGACACCGGCGCACGCCATCTGGTCGAGACCGAAGGGCTCGATGTCATCGATGTCGAGATCGGTGCGGCGGCGTCTGTCGATGTCGACACCCGCGAGGCGCTGGAAAGCGCCGGCGGCGTGCTGCAGGATTGACAAACCCGAGCCGAATTACGCATGCCAGAGGGATGACTTCATCTTCCATGTTGGCGCTTTTACCCCCCTCTGGCCTGCCGGCCATCTCCCCCTCAAGGGGGGAGATCGGCAGTTTCGCCGATGGTGCTCGATCTGCAACTTTGGAGATTGGCGAAAGCCGAAGGCGCATCCAATCTCCCCCCTTGAGGGGGAGATGGCCGGCAGGCCAGAGGGGGGCGTGCCGCGCGTTCCTCACAGCAATGCTTTTCTTGGTTTCTTCAGCCACCCACGCCAATGCGCTCGAACTAAAACCCTTCAAGGACGATCTCTTCGCCTATCCGGCCACGCTGTCGTCCGACACCAATGGTGCTTACACCGTCATCGACTATCGCGAGATGCGCGACATCAACCAGCGTGACCAGGTGCCGGAGCGCCGGGTGAACGCCCAATACACCGACACCGGCGTTCGCAAGGTGCAGCAGGACCTGCTCTTGAAGACCGATGCCGGCGATGTCAGGCATATTGCCGTCGGCAAGACCGAGGGCGCCGGCATCATCGTGCTTTATCTGCACGGGCAGGGCGGCAGCCGCAAGCAAGGCGTCGACGACTTCACCTTCGGCGGCAATTTCAACCGACTCAAGAACCTGATGGCCGGCAATGGCGGCCTCTACCTCAGCCCGGATTTTTCCGATTTCGGTGACACCGGCGCCGCGCAGGTGGCGGCCCTGATCAATCACTATGCCGAACAATCACCGGGCGCAAAGATCTTCGTCGCCTGTGGCTCGATGGGCGGTGCCCTGTGTTGGAAGCTCGCCGCCCGCAATGATGCCGGCCGGCGCATCAACGGGCTGCTGCTGCTCGGCTCGCTATGGGACGAGAGTTTCCTGGCAAGCCCCGCCTTCAAGCGTCACGTCCCGGTCTTCTTCGGCCAGGGCAGCCATGACGTGGTTTTCCCGATCGAAAAGCAGGAAGCATTTTTCCGCTCGATCATCGCCAGATCGAAAGCCTATCCGTATCCGACCCGCTTCGTCCGTTTCGAGACCGGCACCCATGGCACCCCGATCCGCATGACCGACTGGCGCGGCACGCTCAACTGGATGCTGTCGAAGGCGCCTTGATGCATATCGGCCAAAGTGCAGTGGGTTTGGCGATCATGGCTCGGCCGATATCCTCTTGCTGGTGTAGACTGACATGATCCAACAACTCGGAAGCACGGCGATGGACGCTCGCCCCTTCAATATCCAGATTCCGAACGAACAACTTGAGGAGCTCCAGGACCGTCTTCACGCAACGCGATGGCCAGTTCCGCTAATCGAAACAGGCTGGAACGATGGGGCCGACCTGCCGTTCATGGAGCGCCTTGCGGATTACTGGCGAGATCGCTTCGACTGGAGAGCGCAAGAGGCGCGGCTGAACAGGCTGCCGCAATATCTGGCTAGGGTGAACAACCTGGATGTCCATTTTGTCCACCAGCTGGGCACCGGACCGGCGCCGCTGCCGCTGATCATCACGCATGGCTGGCCCGGTTCCTTCATCGAAATGGAACACATCATTCCATTGCTGACGGATCCATCTGCCCATGGTGGTGACCCGGCCGACGCTTTCCACGTTGTCGTTCCCTCGTTGCCCGGATACGGCTTCTCGCAGGCGCCGACGGAACCCGGCTTCCACTCCGGCCGCATCGCGGAGCTATGGGTGCAGTTGATGTGCGGGCTCGGCTATGAGCGCTTCGCTTGTCAGGGCGGCGACATCGGCGCCGGCGTCTCCGCCTGGATGGCACGGCTCTTTCCTGAAAACGTGCTTGGCGTCCACGTCAATTACATTCCCGGGAGCTATCGGCCACCCTTGGGTGCAGATCAGCCGCCTGTCACCGTTGAGGAACAGGCCTTTCTGGACAAGGCTGCGGCTTGGGCGGCAACAGAGGGTGCCTATGCCCATCTGCAGGGCACGAAGCCTCAGACGCTCACTTATGCGCTGACTGACTCGCCGATCGGCCTCGCAGCCTGGATGATCGAGAAGTTCCGTTCCTGGAGCGATTGCGACGGTGACGTGGAACGCGCCTTTGGCATGGACGCGCTCCTTACGGACGTTTCTCTCTACTGGTTCACCAATGCGCTCACCTCATCCTTGCGGCTCTACAAGGAGAATCGGCTCTCCCCTCTTGCGTTCAAGGCGCAGGAACGCGTTTCGCCGCCTCTTGGGGTAGCGCTTTTCCCCCGCGAGTTGCCAATGCCGCCGCGCTCCTGGGTGGCGAGGGTCTTCGACGTGCAGCGATGGACGCCGATGCCGCGCGGCGGCCATTTCGCTGCGCTGGAGGAACCGAAACTTCTGGTCCAGGACATTCGCGCCTTCTTTCGGCCAATGCGTTCGCGGCCTGAAACGAGAATGTGAACGAACGCGGCGTTCTTGAATCGAGTCTTGCCTACGGCGCGGTGTTGTAGTCGACAACCGTCTGCGGATTTTCCTCGCCGTCATAGGATGCATCGACGTCGTACTGGACCAGCGAAAAATCACCGTTGCGGAACAAATACGTGCCGGAGTCGGAGGCATCGCCGATGCCGCGCCATTTGTTGAACGTGGTGATCGTATGGGCGTCCGGGTCATAGTCGGAATTGGTGGCCCATCCCGTGGTGTGGAAGCCGATCACCGTCACGCTCAACAGCTTGCCGTCACTGTCGTTGTTCTCGTAGCGGATATCGGTCTCCGGTTCGGCGAACTGCAATTGCTGCACCGCCGAAAGCTCGTCGGTCATGTAGTAGACCGAATTTTCATTGTAAGCGGCGGCCGAACACGAAAAATGAAACAGCCGTGTTTCCTTGTCAGGATCGCCGGGCTGCGCATTCTTGTCCTTGTATTTGATCGAAAAGACCTCCGGCTCATCGGCCAGGAACTGCTTGTCGCATTGGTCGCCATACGTCGCCAGAAAGGCCTTCTTGGCCTTTTCCAGTGCCATGTCCTTCCTCGGCGGCGGCGGCCCGTCGCCGCAGCTTGGCGGCAATGCCTCTTCGAAATCGGCGGTGGAAGGCTTAAGCGCGCCTTTTTCGATGTGGATCGGATCGAAGGGCGGCGCGGCCTGGATTTGGGCATTCACCTGGCGCAGCGTATAGCAGCCGGCAAAGACCTTCTCGCCGCCGCTCTTGTCGGTGGCGCGGATGGCGACGGGGACGTTGTAGAAAATGCTGCCCGCGGCGCCTTCGTTCGAAACGGCCCCAGTCTCGACCTCGACTTTGTCGGTGCCGTCATAACCCTTGACAAAACTGTCGAAATCCTTAGCCGGCTTCGTATCTCCGAAATAGCCCCAGGCGCGGGCGAATTCATGCCGGTTGATGGCGCTGTAGAGCGAGCGGACAACCGCATCGGCGCTCGACCGATCATCGACATAGGGCGTTTCGGGGGTATCTTCGGCGGCCAGGGCCGTCAGGCCGATCGGGGCAAGGGCGAGAAAGGCAGTCGCTGCGAAAAGGGCGCGTCTCATCGGGAATCTCCGCTCGATAGGAGAGTCTATGGCGATTGCGGCAACGTGGTGACGCAGCGTCGGCGGTCTTGAAGAATCGTGCGCGAAGGCGCTACCTCGCGTCCGCCGGCGTTCGGCCGGACAGGAGATTTGACGTGGCAATATCGATGTATGAGGCATCCGTGCCTGTGTTTTCGGCCAGGCTGAAAGCACTTTCCAATGTGCTTGCGACCGCCGAACAGAATGCGATTGACCGCAAGATCGACCCGCAGGTGTTTTTGACGTCGCGGTTGGCGCCCGACATGTATGCTTTGACCCGACAGGTGCAGATCGCCACCGACCATGCCAAGGGGGCGCCGTCACGGCTGGCCGGCCGCGAGGTGCCCAGATACGAGGACAATGAGGCGAGTTTCGCCGATGTCCAGGCGCGCATCACGAAGACCCTGGAGCTTCTGGCGACATTTTCGGCGGCCGAGTTCGACGGTTCCGATGACAAGATAATCGAATTGAAGCTTGGCGGGCGCGAAAGCTCGATGCCGGGCATGCAGTATCTGCTGCATGTGGCCATGCCCAACTTCTATTTCCACCTCACCACGGCTTACGACATCCTTCGCCACAACGGCGTGCCGCTGGGCAAGGCGACATTCCTGGGATCGCGTTAAGGAATTGAGATTTGGAGATGTCCCGACTGATCCGGGACATCTCGCGGCTCGATACGTTTAGCGAGCGGACATTTCGCGGGCGACGCGGGGGAAATCGGCCGGCTTGATACCGATGTCGGCGCGGTCGGCGTTGCTCATCGCATAGAGCAGTGCGAGCGCCGAACGGTATCTCAGATGCTCCTGCGGCCGCGGCCGGGCGAACATTTCAGTGAAGAAACCCATGATTCAAGCCCCTAATTGGTCCTCCACGGCCACCAGTATAGCTGAATCGTGACGATTGTGCAGTGCAGCATTTGCATGCCTGCCATGCTTGGCGAAGTTTTTTCGCCATTTCCTGAACCGACCGAAACTTTTGGCCGACGCGTATCGTAGCCTCGAATGCTGGCTACATGGCCGGTTTTCCTCGCCACTCCTGGCGAATTCCGGACCGCATGAAAGTGCGGTCCGGCTTCTCATTTCTGGGGTTGAGGAGTTGAAGCGGCGAACCCGCGCAACGGCTAAATTCGTTAAGATCGACGGCATGCAATTTTAACGAGCCGGTTATATGCTCTGAAGCTTGCACAGTTGGGCAAGGGGAGGCAGACATCGGCACCGGCGCCAAGCGTGATTTCGCTTCGTTGCTCGACGACCTCTTCGTTGCCTCCGACAAGGGCGACGGAGTTGGGATCGACGATGCCGGCGCCCGTCCATCCATCCCGTTCGATTATCTCTCGGTGGCCGATGAACTTCATTCCGGCCGCATAAGAGTTTCCCCCACCGAATATCGCGAGGCCGGCGCCGATCTGGCGTCCGAATTCGCCGCCTTGCTCGATCATGCGAAGCTGGCTCTGGCAGGCGAAGAGCCAAAGCCCGAGGAGGAGCTGCCGCCGATCGATCCGGAATCCATCTCCGTCGAACTTGGTCTCAACCAGCCCAAGCAAATCGCCGATTTCAGCCGTATGCGCCGCAGTTTTGCCTTTGCCAATCATCCGGACCGCGTCGCGCCGCATCTGCGCCAGCGCGCCATGATCCGCATGCAGGTCGCCAACATGCTGATCGATGAGGCCAAGCGGCGCGCGGTGGCCGCCGCTCGCCGCTGAACGCCGCTGGCTCACGCAAAAGTCGGTCTGGCGAGGCTTGGAGAGCGCCTCTGGTTTCCGTAGGATGGGACTTCCTCCCCGCGCTGCCGCACCATTTTCCTCCGGAGCAGATTTCCATGCACAAACGCCGTCTCGGTCGGACCAACCTTCTTGTTACCCAGATCTGCCTGGGCTCCATGACCTGGGGCCAGCAGAACACCGAGGCCGAAGGCCATGCGCAGATGGACCTGGCCTTCTCGCGCGGCGTCAATTTCATCGACACCGCCGAACTTTACCCGATCCCGCCCAAGGCGGAGACGCAAGGGTGGACCGAAAAGATCATCGGCAGCTGGATGAAGGCCAACCGCAACCGCGATAAGGTGATCCTTGCCTCCAAAGTCGTCGGTCGCACGGCCAACCGGTGGTTTCGCGGCGACAGGCCGTCGCGACTGGTGCGCGCCGATATCTTTGACGCCATCGAAAAATCGCTGGCCAAGCTCGGCACCGACTACATCGACCTCTACCAGATCCATTGGCCGGAACGGGACATCCCTTGGGGCGCCAATCCGACACGCATCGGTGCTGTATCGCCGCGCGCCGATTCTGTCGGCGCACCGGCCGACGAAACACCGATCGCCGAGACGCTTGCCGTGTTCGACGATCTGGTGAAGGCGGGAAAGATCCGCCATTTCGGCCTGTCGAACGAGAGTTCCTGGGGCGTGATGCGTTTCCTTGCCGAGGCTGACAAAGGGATCGGCCCGCGCGTTGCGTCGATCCAGAACGCCTACAATCTCGTCAACCGCACTTTCGAGGTGAACCTCGCCGAGGTCTGCGAACGCGAGCAGGTATCGTTGCTTCCCTATTCGCCGCTGGCGCAGGGTTATCTGACCGGCAAATACGATCATGGCGCGCGCCCGCAGGGGTCGCGCTCGCAGCTGTTCAACCGCGGCCAGCGCTACGAGACGCCAGGTGCCGCCGAAGCACAACTCGAATACAATGGACTGGCGCGATCCTTTGGTTTGGAGCCGGCACTGTTCGCCAACGCCTATGTCTCAAGCCGGCCCTTCGTTACCTCCAACATCGTCGGTGCGACGACCCTTTCGCAGCTCGAGATGGCGCTTTCTTCCGTGGAAATCGTCTGGACCGAAGAGATGCAGAAGGCCGTGGATGCGATCCACCAGCGCGTCGGCAATCCCTGTCCCTGAACGGAATTGGATGTGGCCGAATACTCGATAATTCCAAGGGAGCGGGCGACAATGAATTTTCCGATAGAGCTGGTCCGCGAACGATTTCCGGCGCTGTCCCTGACCGACAAGGGCCGTCGCCGCATCTATCTCGACAACCCTGCCGGCACGCAGGTGCCACAGGCAGTAGCGGATGCAGTGTCGCGCTGTCTCTTGGCCACCAACGCCAACCTTGGCGGCTATTTCGAAACGACGATTGCCGCGCAGGCCGTCGTCGACGAGGCGCATCAGGCGATGGCCGATTTCCTCGGTGCGGCGAGCTCCGAGGAAATCATCATCGGCGCCAACATGACGACGCTGACCTATCACATGTCGCGCACGCTCGGCCGCGCGATGCAGCCCGGCGACGAGATCATCCTCACCCGCATGGACCACGAGGGCAACGTCTCGCCCTGGCTGCAACTGGCCGAGGATCTCGAGCTCGTCATGCGTTGGCTGCCGTTCGATGAAAAGAGCTGGCAGGTCGAAGAAGCAACGCTCGCTAGCCTACTTTCAGACAGGACGCGATTGGTCGCCTTGAACTATGCCAGCAACCTGACCGGCTCGATCAACCGGGTGAAGGCGCTGACCGCCATCGCGAAACAGACCGGTGCGCTGGTCTATGTCGACGCCGTCCAGTTCGCGCCGCATGGCCTGATCGACGTGCAGGAGCTTGGCTGCGATTTCCTGATCTGCTCGGCCTACAAGTTCTTCGGTCCGCACATGGGCATTTTGTGGGGGCAGCGCGACGTCATCGATGGCCTGAAACCTTACAAATGCCGCTGCTCGTCGAATGGGCTGCCGGAGCGGTTCGAACTGGGCACGCCGCAAATCGAGTTGATGGCCGGTCTCACGGCTGCGATTGATTACTTTGCCGATCTTGGCACGGCATCGGGCGAGGGTGGATCGCGAAGGCAGAAGATTGCCAAGGCGTTCGAGATGTCGATCGCCTACGAAAACCCGATGGCGCAACGCTTGATCGAAGGCCTGTCCGATATCGAGGGTCTGACCATCCACGGCATCACCGATCCGAAGCGGATTGGCGAGCGCGTGCCGACCGTCTCCTTCACCGTCGACGGCATCGTGCCGGAGACGATCGTGCGGCAGATGAACGCCGAAAACATTTTCCTGTGGTCCGGGCACAACTATGCCTGGGAGATCGTCCACCAGCTCGGCATTCCGGCCGAGCAAGGTGTCGTGCGCATCGGCATTGCCCACTACAATACGGCGGCCGAAATCGACGAGACGCTGGAGAGCGTGCATCGGGTCATCGCTATGCTCAGGCAGCAGCGACCCTGACGCCTGGCCAGGGTGAGATCACCGCGACTTGCCGCCGAAGCCGGTGAGGAAGGCGGTGAGATTGTCGCCGAGTTCGTCGCAGAGATAACCGCCCTCCTGGACGATCACCGTCGGTAGGCCGAGCTTGGCAATGGCCTCGCCGATGCGCGCGAAGCCCGGTGTCGTCACAGAAAGTCCGCCGAACGGGTCGCCCTCGAACGCGTCGAGGCCGAGCGCCACGACCAGCGCGTCGGGCGAAAAGGCATGGATGCGTTGGAATGCCACCTCGAGCGCTTCGAGAAACGCCGCATCAGTGGATTTGCGCGGCAGCGGCAAGTTGAAATTGTAGCCGAGGCCAGCCCCTTCGCCGCGCTCGTCGGCATGGCCCCAGAAGAACGGATAGAAGCGCACCGGATCGGCATGCAGCGAGACGGTGAGAACATCAGGCCGTGCATAGAAGATGCCTTGCGTGCCGTTGCCGTGATGAAGGTCGACATCAAGGATCGCGACGCGCGAAGCTGTCCTGCGCAAAACCTGCGCGGCCACAGCCGAGTTGTTGATGAAACAGAAGCCGCCGGCGACATCGGCAAAGGCGTGGTGACCGGGCGGTCGGCACAGCGCGTAGGCGGCCGGCGCGCCTGACATTACCACTTCAGCGGCTTCGACCGCGCTCCAGGCGCTCCACAGCGCGCTCTGCCATGTCTCGCCGGAGATCGGGCAGGCGGTGTCGGCCATGTGGTAGCCGGCTTGGCCGACCGCCGAGGCCGGATAGGAGCCGCTGCGCGCGATCGGGTGGATGTTGGGGATCACTTCAGCAGACGCGCCGTCGATGCGCTGCCAGCGCGTGTAGATATGCTCGAGGAAATCCAGATATTCCGGTGTATGCACCGCTGCGACCGGTCCGAGCCCGTGATTGCGCGGCCGCACGATCTCGCAGCCGGCTGCTTTTGCGCCGGCCAACAATCTCTCGACGCGTTCCGGCTGTTCCGGATTGGGCCGCGCCGCACCGCTCGAAAGAAAGGCCTTGGGATCGTGGCGCTTCTGTTCCTCGGCATAGAAAGCTTTCATACCTGCTCCCCATTTTCGGTCGCATCGGCGAAGGCGAAAAAGGCCTCGCCGGTGATCTTCTGCGTCTGCTCGTAGCTCGACCAGGCGATGCCAAGCCTTTCATAAAAGGACTTGGCACCCTCATTGTCGGTGTCGACGGACAGACGGAGATAGGCGCCGCCGTCTTTCCGGCACTGCGCCGCAACGTGCCGCAGCAGCCGCTCGCCGATCTTGCGGCCGCGAAAACGGTCCTCGACATAGAGGTCCTGCACATAGACACCAGGCCGCCCCATCCAGGTCGAAAAGATCGGGAAATATAGGCAGAGACCGGCGAACTCGCCGCCGACTTCGGCGATCAGGGTCGAAAAGGCGGGTTTTTCGCCAAAGCCGTAGGTGCGTAGGTCGTCTGGCGTGGAGATGATCTCTTCCGGTGCCCCGATGTGGGTCCCAAGTTTCAGGATCGATGCGTGGATGTTATCCACGTCGTCGATCCGGCCGGGGCGGAGGGCGATTTTGGGCGAGGCAGTCATCGGAGGTCCGGCGTCCGGGCGCCCCCCTCTGTCCTGCCGGACATCTCCCCCTCAAGGAGGGAGATTCGCAGCTTTGGCCTTGCCACCCATCCCCTGACGTTGGAGATTTGCGAAAGCCGTTGTGACAGCCAATCTCCCCCCTTGAGGGGGAGATGTCCGGCAGGACAGAGGGGGGCGGGACTGGACGCCATCATCTCAATCACATCTCAAAACGCCACCCGGTCGCCGCCCTTCAGCGCCAGCATGTCGCGCGCTTCGGCGGGGGTGGCGACCTCGAGCGACAGCCCATCGAGAATGCCACGGATGCGGCGCACTTGATCGGCATTGGATTTCGCCAGTTGACGGCCGTCATAGAGACTGTCCTCCAGCCCGACGCGGACATTGCCGCCCATCGCCGCGGCGATCGAGATCAGCGGCATCTGCTGGCGGCCGGCGGCCAGCACCGAGAACTGGTAGCTGTCGCCGAACAGTTTGTCGGCGATCCGCTTCATATGGACGAGATTGTCCGGGTCGGCGCCGATGCCGCCGAGAATGCCAAGGACAAACTGGATGAACAGCGGTCCCGACACCAGCCCGCGGTCGCGGAAATGCGCCAGCGAATAGAGATGGCCGACGTCGTAACATTCGAATTCGAAGCGCGTGCCGCAGCCCTTGCCCAGCCTTTCCAGCACGCCTTCCATGTCGGCGAAGGTGTTCTTGAAGATTGTGTCCCGCGTCGCTTCCAGCAGCTTCGGTTCCCACTCGTGCTGCCATTCCCGTGGCTTGTCGAGCATGGGAAACAGCGCGAAATTCATCGAACCCATGTTGAGCGAGCACATTTCTGGCTCGGCGCGCAAAGGGGCAGCCAGCCGCTGATCCAAGGTCATCAGCGACGAGCCGCCGGTGGTGATGTTGATCACCGCATCGGTCGCCTGCTTGATGCGCGGCAGGAACTGCATATAGACGTCCGGATCGGCGGTCGGGCGGCCATCCCTGGGGTCACGGGCGTGCAGATGCAGGATCGATGCGCCGGCCTCGGCCGCGGCGATCGCGTCGGCGGCGATCTGGTCCGGCGTCACCGGCAGATAGGGCGACATCGACGGCGTGTGCACCGAGCCGGTGACGGCGCAGGTGATGATGACTTTTCGCGAGGCCATTCCGTTCCCCTCAGCCTTCGACCGGCAGGTCGAGCTCGGAGGCGAGAACGTCCAACGAGTCGCCGATGATGGAGACGATCTCTGCGACCTGCTGCCTTGTGACGATCATCGGCGGCGCGACCATGAAATTGTCGCCGTCGACGCCGCCCTTGACCTTGCGGCCATAGATGATCAGCCCGCGCCCATACGCGAGGTCGAGCAGCCTCTCCGTGGCCTTCTTGGTCTGGTCGATCGGTTTCAAGGTCTCGGGATCGGCGACCATCTGGGCGCCGGTGAGCAGGCCCTTGCCGCGCACGTCGGCGATGAACGGAAACCGCTTGGCCAGCGCCTTCAGCCCATCCATCAGCACGTCGCCCATGGCAGCCGCGTTGGCGATCAGGTCGAGCCGGTCCATTTCACCAAGGACAGCCAGGCCGGCGGCGCAGGCCAGCGGGTTGCCGGCATAGGTATGGCCGTGCTGGAAGCCGCCGGAGGCAAGCAGCGGCTGCACCAGCCGCATCGGTGCGGCCAATGCGCCAAGCGGCGCATAGCCCGAGCCAAGTCCCTTGGACAGCGCGACAATGTCGGGCTTGCAGTTCCAGTGATCGCCGCCGAGGAATTTGCCGGTGCGGCCGGCGCCGCTCATCACTTCATCATGGATGAGCAAGATGCCGTAGCGGTCGCAGATCTCGCGGATGCGCGGATAATAGCTGTCCGGCGCCACCAGGGCTGAGGTGGCAGCACCACCGATCGGCTCCATGATGAATGCGACCACGCTGCCTGGGCCTTCCGCAAGGATCTTCTCCTCCAGCATGTCGGCATAGCGGATGCCGCGCTGTTCCATAGAAAGGTTGTCGCGGTCGCGCCAGGCGTTCGGCGCCGGCACGGACGGCATCACCCGCATCATCGGCTCGAACGTTTCGGCAAGCGCATCGTCGCCGGTGATCGACAGCGAACCCAGCGTGCCGCCGTGATAGGAGGGAAAGCGGGTGATCACCTTCCAGCGGGTGGCCTGGCCTGTGGCGACGGCCCATTGCCGCGCCAGCTTGATGCAGGATTCCGTCGCTTCCGAGCCGCCCGAGACGAAGAAGATACGGTCCATGCCTTCCGGCAGCTTGCCGGCGAGCTCCCGCGCAAGCTCCTCCGCCGGCTCGTTCTCGAAATGCAGCCGGTAGGCGAAGGTGGCGCGATCCATCTGCCGCTTCATGGCGTCCAGCACATTGCGGTTGGAATGGCCGATATTGGCGACCATCGGGCCGCTCGATCCGTCGATGAAGCGGCGGCCGTCCTGCGTCCACATGTAGATGCCCTCGGCGCGGTCGATCAGCGGCCGGCGCAGGCTCGACAGATAGAACAAATGCGATTCTCGCCGGGCTTCCGTGTCTTGAGCGGCGGTCTGGGCTTTCGACATGTCAGGACTTTCCGAGGTAACGATCGAGGACATTTTTTGTGACGCGTTCGACCATCGGGTCTTGTCTTAGCAGGCCGGCGACCCATTCGCAGCTTCCGGCGTGGAACACCTCGCCCTTGCCGCGCGGGAAATTGACGATCATGCCGTTGCCGCGTTTGACCTTTTCCAAATTGGCATCGCTCGCCTCGCCGAACAGCGTTTCGGCGGTGAAGCGACCATCCTCATCGGTGAGGAACTGGTCCTCGATTGGTATATCGGCACTTTCTTCCACCTGACTGGCCATGCCGACGGCGAGAACCTGCAGGCCATCAGGCGCGCCGCTGGTTTCCGTGGGGTAGGGCAGGCCGTCGCGTATCTCGAAGTCGAGCCCGTCGACCTCATAGCCATAGACATGGCTGTCGGCGCCCAGCAGGTCGCCATAGTAGATGCCGGTGCCGGCGAAGGCCCAGTGCTCCGGCCGGTAGACCGGGAAGCCGCGCACGCCGCGCGGCGCGCAACCGCCCCAGCCGGCATAGACGCCGCGCGTCGCATTGAGCCCGAAGGTCGCCGAACCAGGCCGGCCGATTTCCGGCGCTTCCCAGGAATTGGTGGCGCGGGTGACATCACCGCCGCGATAGACGGGATCTTCGGCGCGCGCGCGGTATTTGTAGCAGACCTGCCGGCGACCCTCATCCTCCAGCCGCGTCTGCCACATGAAATTGCCGGCAAAACGCGCCGCATGGCCGCCGCGGGTCACATAGGTGTCGACGGCGTCACGCATCTCCCAGGTCCAGTATTCGTCATGGCCGACGAAGACAACGCAGTCATAGCCGTCGAGAATTTCCGGCGAAAAATGCAGATCGTGCTGGCTGGCGAGATCGACCTCATAGCCGGCCCGTTCGGCGAAGCGGAAGAAGTGGCTGTCATAACTGGCCCAGCCGGACGAAGCGTATTTCTTCGAATGGCCGGTGGCGAGCGCCCATTCCATGTGCGGATAGCGCGGCACCGTCTTCGGCGGCACGGCGACTTCCAGCGGCACGCGCGGCGCATCCTTCGGCAGCACGACGAAGCCGCGGCACCAGGGGCGCTGCGTCGACACGATGGGCGAATACTGGTTGCGGTCCGGCCCGGTGATACCCTGGTAGTGGTTGGAGCCGCCCCAGGTGTTGTAGGCGAGCCAGGTCCCGGTCGCCGCCACCTGCAGCACACGGCCGGGCTTCTTTCCGGGCAGGGGCGCGGCGATGAAAATATGGTGGCAATGGATCGGCTTGCGGTCACGGCCATCGGCGGTCAGCGTCACCCGGTAGGCGCCGGATGGCCAGTCCGCCTCGACGCGGAATTCGAACGAGGCGTCCCAGCCGCAGCCTTCGACCGAACATTGGTCGGGCGTGTCCTGCCTGCGCGCCGCGATACCCGTCTTCTCGAACACCTTGGTCTCGGTGCCACCGTCTCGGACGATCTCAATGTTGAACTGCGAGGCCGTCGAACTGACATGGAGCGCTGCCGTTTCGCCGGCGCGATAGGAAAACCGGTCGCTGTAGCACCAGATCTCGCCGCGCTCGCCATCCATGCCAGGCCATTCATAGTAGTGGCCGCGCACCGCGTGCCGGCGCTGCTCGGGCGTCAGTCCGAAATCGGGGAACTCGGTCGGCAGTTGGGTCATGAACACCGGAGAAGTTCGAAGGCCGCCATTTCGGCGATCTGCCGGTCCAGCGTCAAATGGAAACGATCGGGCCAGCATTCGTTAGCCGCGCCCTTGGCCCCCGTGGTCAAAGAGACTATCTCCACAAAGGGCGGCGTTTCCGCCACGGGGGTCGGCATGCTCAGAGTGCAAAAGGTCAAGGTCGACGAGATCTACGTGCCGACGGCGCGCAAGAAGACGCTGCATCCCGAGACTGTCCGCCATCTGGCCGAGGACATTCTCGAAAACGGCATGAAGACACCGATCCAGGTCCGCCATGACGGCAAGCGTCATATCCTCGTCGAGGGCCTGCATCGGCTGGAAGCGGCAAAGTGGCTCGGCGAGACCGAGATCGAGGCCTATCTGGTGCAAGCCAAGCGCCACTGACACGTCGACAAGAACACCGGTTTCTCGATCAGATATGCTGTCTTAACAAGTCGAATGCCCCGGCGACCGGCGGAAACGCGCCCATCGCTTCGCTCGGCGGTTTCATGCGCCAGAGCCGCGATTACTCCGCCGAAGATGCCATCATGACTTCAGTCCCACCCACATCACCATAATCGATGACGTTGTATCAAAGCTTTTGAATTGACCCAATCGGCTCCGCCGCTACCCTTGCGGCTTATTCTCCCCAGCAACGGATCCCGGCGATGGCAAGATATGAAGGCGGATGCCTGTGCAAGGCGGTGCGCTACCGCACGGACGCGGCTCCCATCAACGAACGCGTCTGCCATTGCCGGGTGTGCCAGAAGGCGATCGGCGCCGCGTTCAACGCACGCGTGCTGTTTCGCATCGACGATTTGACGGTCGACGGGCCGCTGGCGACGATAAACTCCTCGCCGGACCTCAAGCGTGGCTTCTGCCCGAGTTGCGGCACGACGATGTTCTCTCGCCGCGATTCCGCAGGCATCATCGGCATCACCTCCGGTTCACTCGACGACCCCACAGTTTTCAAACCGCAAATGCATATCTTCACGGCCTCGAAGCAGCCCTGGCTGGTGCTCGATGACGGCCTGCCGCAGCACGAAGGCGCCCCGCCGCCAGGTTGACGCTTTTCCTTCTCCTCTTGTGTGAAAGGAAAGAATCCCCTGAACAAAATTTAATCCAAATCAACACGAGATAGCCGGCAAAGCGTCATTGGCGGGCCATCTTTGTCTTCCTATTTACGGGGTGCGGGTAACGAGGAGACGACGGATGAACGACAGCATCAGCACCCTGGACGAGCTTTTGAGCGATCCGATGGTCCTGCTTGTAATGGAGCGCGATCGTGTGCGCCCCGAACAGGTGCGCATGCTGCTCGAACGGGTTCGCCGGCCTGCCGTCGATGAGCCCGTCGTTCCGCCGGCGCACGTGATCGCCAGGGCATGCCAGAAACTCTGGCTCTGCCCGTAATCGCCTTGCGATTTTCCTGTAAAGCCGGCCCAAGCTGGGCCGGTTTTCAATCGCTCACACCCCGACGCACCAGCTTACAAATCCGTAAATTGATTATCTGGCCCATGACTATAAGGCTTGCCGGGGATTGACCTCGACCGGTCGGTCCGCACCAGCCGATCTCTCATGCATGGAATTCGCCATTGGTCGACATCTGCACTCAAGGCCTGGACACGGGCTTCGTCGGCCTGGGCTATGCCAAGGTGGCGATCCTTGGCGTGGTGCAAGGCATCACCGAATTGCTGCCGATTTCCTCAACCGCCCATATGCGCATCGTGCCGGCTGTGCTTGGCTGGCAGGATCCGGGTTCCGCCTTCTCCGCCGCCATGCAACTCGCGGCTCTTGCCGCGGTGATCAGCTATTTCTGGGGTGACGTCAGGGGCATCCTGTTTGGTTCGCTCGATGCCCTGGCGCGGCGCGATTTCGCTGACCGGCATTTCAAGCTGGCGCTGTGGATCGTGCTGGCGACGATCCCGATCGTTATTGCCGGGGTGGCGCTGTCGGGCCTGCTCAATACCTGTAATTCGCCGCTGCGTAGCCTGACGGTGATCGGCTGGGCCTGCATCGCCATGGCGATCCTGCTGGCGCTGGCCGAGATTCTTGCCCGCCACCGGCGCACTGTGGACGAAGCCTCGCTGGCTGACGCGCTGCTTGTCGGCATCGCCCAGATCGGCGCACTGATTCCGGGCGTGTCTCGCTCAGGTTCGACCCTGACCGCGGCACTGGGGCTCGGCTTCAAGCGGGCCGAGGCGGCGCGTTTCTCGTTCCTGCTCGGGCTGCCCGCGATTGCGCTCGCCGGCCTCAAGGAGCTTTGGGAACTGCACAAGGTCCATCTCGACGCCCATGGCTGGTCGGTCCTTGCCGTCGGGCTGGTCGTCGCCTCGATCTCCGCCTTCTTCGCCATTTGGGGCCTGATGCGTGTGCTGGAGCGTTTTTCGGCCTGGCCGTTCGTCATCTATCGCGGCGTGCTCGGCGTCGTCCTGCTGCTGGGCGTCGCGATGGGCTGGCTCGTTTAGGGCACTTTCACAGTCTCGCTTGAAACGGGCTATATCCGTACCGGACCCCGAATCTGGATTCCGGTACGCGCATGGATTTTTTGACCCTTCTGCAATCGGTGCCGCCGCTGCTGGCGCTGGCCAAGAGCGCGCTGCCGTCGGTGGCGGCACTCGGCATGGGGTTTGGCCAGTGGGTTGCCTCGCTGCCGCCATGCCGGGACTTCGCCTTCGAGGCGACCAGCTATCTCGTGTGCGAGGTCGATCCGAAACGATATCAGGTCGAATTGTTCTGGAAGGACCCGGCGGGCAAGCCGTTTCAGTCGCTGCACAATCTCAGTTCCTCGCAGCAGGCCGCCGGGCGCACGATGCTGTTTGGCATCAATGCCGGCATGTATCATCCGAACCTCGCGCCGGTCGGTCTTTATGTCGAGCAGGGCCAGGAAATGGCTTCTGTGAAGACCGGGTCGGGAACCGGCAATTTTTCGCTGCAGCCGAACGGCATTTTCTACATGCGCGACGGCAAGGCGGCGGTCCGCGCCACCAAGGATTTTGTGAAAAGGCGTCCGCCCGTCGACTATGCGACGCAATCCGGGCCGATGCTGGTGATCGACGGCAAGCTGCACCCTAAATTCCAGGCCGACGGCACCTCGCGAAAAACCCGCGATGGTGTCGGCGTGCGTAGGGATGGCGTCGTCGTCTTCGCGATTTCGAACGGCACGGTGACCTTCCATGCCTTCGCCCGTCTTTTCCGCGACGCGCTCGGCTGCGACAATGCGCTGTTCCTCGACGGCACGATATCAAGCCTCTTCGCGCCGGCCATCGGCCGCAATGACGACTACTGGAATCTGGGGCCGATGATCGGCGTTTTCAGGAAGCCCTAGCGGCTTTGCCGACCCCACAAGGCCGGCGGATCCCTTGCGCGGAGAGTCAGATTTCGCTGTTTGACCTACGTGAAAAAAATTGATTCAAACTTTATTGGTAATTTCTCATTCATAACTGGTCCGGTTTGTCCGTTGGCCGTCGTTTTGCCCTCGGTCTGTTGTGTTTTGAGTACAGGTCCAGATGCGGATTCCGGGCGCCGTCAGTTTCTTGATCGCATCGCTATGCCTTGCCGGCTGCACGTCGACGGCCGGCGTCGATGCCCTGGATTTGCAGAAACCGTCGAGCGAAACAACCAGTTCAGTGGTGCGGCCGCCGGCACCCATCGCGGCAGTACCTGCGTCCGCGACCAGACGCGCGCCACGGGCGGAAACGGCGCCGGTAGACGAGAGCCCCCGGCCTTTCGGCCTGGCCGAAGAAGAGACGGTGGCACTTTCAGCACCTGACCCGTCGGACAGCGTCGATCCGATGGTCGAGCCGGCGGCCCTGGTATCACCGCCGAGGCTGCTGAGCCGCGCAGCACCGCCGATGCTTGCCGGGCCCGTCACGCGCTATGGTTTTCGCGACGCCAAGCCGATCAATTTCGGCAAGGCTTCGCCCCGCCACCTCGCCGTGCACGGCGTCGACGTCTCGCGCTGGCAAGGCAACGTCAACTGGGAAAAGCTACGCGCGCAGGGCGCCAACTTCGCCTACATCAAGGCGACCGACGGCGGCGACCATCTCGATCCGATGTTCAACAGGAACTGGCGCAATGCCGACGCCGCCGGCCTGAAACGCGGTGCCTATCACTTCTTCTACTGGTGCCGCACGGCGGGCGAGCAGGCCGACTGGTTCATCCGCAACGTGCCCAGGGTCGAAGGCGCGCTGCCGCCGGTGATCGACGTCGAATGGAACGGCGAGTCCAGCTGCAAGCGGCGGCCCTCGCGCGAGAAGGTGCTGGAGAAGATGCAGGTGTTCATGGACAGGCTGGAGCGCTATTACGGCCAGCGGCCCATCATCTACACCGCGCCCGATTTCTATCGCGACAATCTGCGCGGCGCCTTTCTCGATTATCCGTTTTGGGTGCGGGCGGTGGCGCGCCACCCCTCAAAGGTCTACCCAGACCGCAAATGGCTGTTCTGGCAGTACTCCGGCTCCGGCCTGTCGCATGGCGTCACCGGCCGCATCGATCTCAACGTTTTCCATGGCGACGAGCGGCAATGGCGCGCCTGGGCCGATGGGCGGGTTTCCGTCGCCGACGCCAACTGACGCAGTCCACAGGTCCGGAATCCTTCGCTATGTTGGATGATGCGACCGGGATCGGGGCTACGCCGGCTGCGATGGCGAAGAATGGAACAAGTTCCTGGCCGTGAGGCCATCGTGACGCGCCGCGGACTGTGCTGTTTGCGCTGCTAGGGGCCACTATCGCGTCAGCTGAACGCCGGTGTCTGTCCGCGATGAGCAGTCGCCGCATATGCCCATCCTATCAGCGTGGCCGGCGATGCGATTCATCGAAGGTGACATAGGCCAGGACCGCGGAGAATGATCCGAAATAGGTCAAGACAGCAGCGGTGATCATGAGGTCGTAAGTCGACACGTTGGTTCTCCCTTCGATTGATATCGAGAAGACAGCACACGCGGTGAATGTGCGTTGATCCAGATCAATGGAAAGACAGTCGTTTCTAATTCCGAAGGGGAGGTTTGGAGAATAGACAAGACATTGCCACCGCCTTGCTGTCTATTTGCAGGTTCCTGCACTCCTGGGGGGAGACGAGTTGGAGCTCAAGATTCTGCTTGTCGGCTTTGCCTGCGCGGTCGCCGCCATGTTGTCGCTCGTTACCTTCTTGAAATGGCGCGAGGTGCAGGCGCTCAGCCGCTGGCTACCGGCGCCGGGAAAGATCATCTCCTCGCGCGTCGAGGCACGCGAGGTCCGCAGCTCTGGCAGCGGCTCGGATAGCAGCGATTCCACCGAGATGCGCAATTTCCCGGCCATCACCTTCGAGTACAAGGTTGGCGGCAAGACATTTCAAAGTTCGCGCTACAGCGTTCAGGAGAACCTTGGAAATTTCGAAGTCACGGAGACGCTTGCGCGGTTTCCCAAGGGCGCTCAGGTGACGGTGTTCTATGATCCGGCGGCTCCGGGCAAAGCCGTGATCGAGCGCACCATGCCCGAAGGCGCCTTCAAGTTCATGGTCCAGCTTTCGGCGGGGCTGGTGATCGGCGCGCTGGTGCTGGTGTTTTCCGTCGGCGGCATCCTGGAGGCGATCGGCCCGCATCTACCCAAGCCGCAGAACCTCGGCGCCGGTGCGCTGCTGTTGTTCATGGGCCTGTTCGCCCTGCGCATGGGCTTCGCCCAGAAGTCGCTTGCGGAGCAGGCGGCAAAATGGCCGGTCGCCGCCGGCCGCATCGACTCGTCAGGCCTGCAGGCGCTGCGAACCCATGAAGGCTATCGACACTGGCGGACCGTCTTCAAATCCTGCATCGTCTACTCCTATGGCGTCTCCGGTCAGCGCTACAGCGCCGATCGCGTGACCTTTGGCGCCACGGTGACGGCTTCGCTGCCCGGCCTTGTCGGCGGTCAGGCACGGCAGTATGTCGAGGGCAGCAAGGTCGACGTGCACTATGACCCCGCCAATCCCGGTTCGGCGGTGCTCGAATGCCGGGTGCGCGGGCTCTGGATGCTGTGGGTGTGTTCTGCTGGCTTGCTCGGCGGCGCCGCCTTTCTGGTCGGGCTGTTCTGAGGCGCCGGGATGCCGTCAGCAGCGGACGAGGGGGCCGCTGTCGAAGCCAGGCCAGGTGAACCGCAGCGTGGCGCCATATCTCGCGATATGAATGATACGCGTGAACGGCTCCTCGATCGACGGGTCAGAGCCGTAGCATTGGCTTGCCTTCACCACCCAGCCCGTCGGGTTTTTGCGAAATGTCGCGTGCTCGCAGCCGAATTCGGGAAGCGACAACGCGGTCTGTTCCACGGTGAAGACGGTCTTGCTCTGGACGTCGGCGGCCGCGTGGCAGTTCAACCTGTCGCTCGACCATGTCCCGACATAGGGCGCCGCCGCCAGTGCCGTGCTGCCCGCGAATGCGGATATCGCCATCATCATTACCAAACGCTGCATCACCGGATTTTTCCCCATCGCCGTTGCGCTCGACCATACAGGCTGTTGAGCATCAAGGTATATGTTTCGTCCAGGAGCGGATAAACGCAGCTGTTCCGGATTTCGCTTATGCTTTTGCCCGGATGATGCGACTGTGCGGGCCAGTACCCAGGCAACGCTTTCCCAGGGACATCTGATGATCACCCGCACACTGGCCTTCGTTTTTCTGGGCCTGCTTGGCCCGATGCAGGCGGCTAACGCCAAGGACTGTCTGCTGAGCCACGCCACCTATCGGGAACCGCGCTCGGGCGCCGTCATGCAATTTCGGCCGCTCGACAATGAACCTGCGGCGCTGACGGCCGAAGTGTTTTCGCTGACCGTGCCCAACACCGGCACAAGCCTGCCGGCCGACATCACCTGGACCAACGGCAAAAATTCGTTTCCGCTCGGCACCATCCGCCACACCTGCACCGACGACGATCGCGAAGCGGGCCTGCAGGATGGCAGCGGGCTGTGCAGGATATGGGATGGGCAGGTCTACGCTTTGACCGGCGGCGGCGCCGAGCAGTTGAATTCGCGCGAAGCGACACCGGCGCCGAAAGGGCTGCTCTTGCCGGATTTCGGCGTGGCTTTCACCGAATGGCCCGATTTCGCCAATGCCAATCCAGACGGCTCGGCGTGGGATGCCTTCACTTTGACGGGATGCACCGATGAATAGCGCCATCAGATCGATCGGCTTGACCTACGCCCTGCTTGCATCCGCGACGATACCCGCCGTGGCGGATGAGCCGGCTCCATCGCGCCCACCGATCGACAAATGCGTCTGGGAGAAACTGGCCGACGAGGCTGTCGGACTCGCCGCCTGGGTACAGCGCTGCGACTTCGGCTTCCGCCAGATCCACTTCGAATTCGCGGGCAACGCGCTTGCAATCAAATACAGCGATGGCGGCGCGGCCGACCCTCTTGTCGAGGTCTTCGACATCATATCAGGCGAAACCGCCGAGGCCGCATTGCAGCGCCTGTTCCTGGAAAAGACCGACAAGGCTGTCAGCGCGCGCTGCGTGCTCGCGCCCTACACGGAGGGCCCAGTGCCCGCCGGCGTCAAGCGCTACACATTCAGCCCCGACGCCGACTATGCGAAAGAGCTGAAAGCGCTTGCCGATCCCGACGAGGTTGCAGAACCGCCCTGCGGCGACTGGGGCGAAATGCCGGACGGCATCCAGTATTTCGATGTGCATGAGGGTGAGGCGCGGAAAGTGCTGTTCGTGCGGATAGGACAGGACGAACCGTTGTTTGACGAGCAGACGCTGCGGGTGTTGCCGGCCGGGTAGGCCATGGATCCGAGCTTTAGGCTACTTCAAATCGCGGGTGCTCGCGCCAGTGAGGCTTTTCTTTCATCACCTTGTGCGCAAAAGAAAAATCCTTCCTTCTTGCCGCAATAAATCTGTTGGCCCATTGGATTTGAAGACCATTCAGAAAAATAAGGATATCTTGAGATATCGGTGCGTATTGAGAATCGACGAGCATAGCGATCTTGGCCTTCGCCTGCCGTAGTCTTTCCTTTGCATCTAAGATGACTGATACACCGCTTTGAAGCGGTAGGGCGCCCTCTACGAAAACCTTAAGCTGCATCTCGCTTATTTTTTGCTCAGCCTTGGCGCGTTCTTTATGAAAACCATCAATGATCGAAGGGCATAGAAAGCCTAGGACTAAGTCTGAAGATATCGGCAAGTAAATTTCGATTCCTGGTACACCTAGTCCGATGTTTCCATATGGTCCAAAATCATTGTAGTTGTGCATTACAAGCGGATTGTCCGAAATGTATAATTCCCCAGCGCAGCGCTTTTTCAACAAGATCAATTTTTTGTTTATCAAGTGTGCCGCTATCTCGTCTATTTTACCAAGATTTATCTTGAGAAGACAAAATTTTTCATATTCTTCGTCTGAAAAATACTCGGGAATGTCATTCGTTTTCAGACCGGGGAATCGAAGCTTGGCTTCTTGGAATATGCCAGAATAGCTTTGACGCGAGGACTTCGAACGGAGATGTTGCACGACAACAAAACAACAGAGCGTTGCCAAATCCATAGGGCTTAAGAAAGATACGGTTTCGTTGGCAATTATGCTTTCAAGAACTGGCTTCGCCAAATTCTCCAAATATGTAAATTTACTTTCAAAATCTAGATAAGAATCATCTTTTAATTGAACCACATTGTAGTCGGCTTCACCCATGATGTTGCGTGGGTTAGTTCGAAATTCTTTGCAGGTCGATTTGTCAAAGACATGGCACTGTCCTTCTGCGCAAAAATTGCGCAGAAGGAATTGTGGAACATAATGCTGGTTCTCGCGAGGCATCAGCTCTCAGCTGCACCCGCTCGTCGAGCCGCAGGTATCGCATTTCTCACACGTCCCGTTGCGCACCATGGTGAAATTCTGGCATTCGGAGCAGGCATTGCCGGTGTAGCCCTGGAGCAGCGATTTGGCGCGGCGGTCGTTGGCGAGTTTCTTGGCTTCGGCCGCCTCGACGGCCGCGGCGTCGGTGAACAAGCCTGCCGTGGCGTCGGCTGCAGCCGCCTCCTCGAAGGCGATATCCTCGGCCAGTTCCTTCGCCCGCTCCTCGTAGTCGCGCTTGTAGGCGACCGCTTCGTCGCTTGCCGGTTTCAGCGCCAGCACGTTGGAGCCGGAAAAGGCTGTCGGCACCGAGCGGGCAGGGGCTCCCGAAGGGGCTGCAAAGCCTTTCGGATCGTTGCCGCTGACGCGCGACACCAGCTTCACCGGCGAGGCGCCACGGGTCAGGCCCTTGGAGACCGCATCCGTCTTGCCTTCGCTGATGCCACGGCCAAGCGCGGTGTTGGAAAAGTCCGACTGGTCGACATGGGCGAGGTCGTTGCGGCCGAGATAAGAGATCGCCAGTTCGCGGAACACGTAGTCGAGGATCGACGTCGCGCTCTTGATGGCATCGTTGCCTTGCACCATGCCGGCCGGCTCGAATTTGGTGAAGGTGAAGGCGTGCACATATTCGTCGAGCGGCACGCCATATTGCAGGCCGAGCGAGATGGCGATGGCGAAGTTGTTGAGAAGGCCACGCAGCGTCGCGCCTTCCTTGTTCATGTCGATGAAGATTTCGCCGAGGCGGCCATCGTCATATTCGCCGGTGCGCAGGAAGATGGTGTTGCCACCGATCTTGGCCTTCTGCGTGTAACCCTTGCGGCGGCTGGGCAGCTTTTCCTGCTCGCGCGACACGCGTTCGATGATGCGCTCGACGATCCGCTCGGTGATCTGTGCCGCGCGCGCTGCCGCCGGTGCGGCGATCAACTGCTCAAGAGCTTCGTCCTCGTCGTCCTCGACATCGGCGAGCAGCGAGGAATTGAGCGGCTGCGACAGCTTCGAGCCGTCGCGATAGAGCGCGTTGGCCTTCAGCGCCAGCTTCCACGACAGCATGTAGGCGCCCTTGGCGTCTTCCACCGTGGCATCGTTGGGCATGTTGATGGTCTTGGAGATGGCGCCGGAGATGAAGGGCTGCGCCGCCGCCATCATCTGGATGTGGCTGTTGATCGACAGCGAGCGCTTGCCGATCTTGCCGCACGGGCTGGCGCAGTCGAACACAGCCAGGTGTTCGGGCTTGAGGAAGGGCGCGCCTTCCAGCGTCATCGCACCGCAGACATGGATGTTGGCGGCCTCGATGTCCTTCCTGGAGAAGCCGAGCGCCGGCAACATCTCGAACGAAAAGTCGTTGAGCTGCTCGTCGGTGAAGCCGAACGTCTCCTTCACCCAGTCGGCGCCGAGCGTCCACTGGTTGAAGACGAACTTGATGTCGAAGGCCGACTTCAAGGCTGCGTTGAGCGCCGCGATCTTCTCGTCGGTGAAACCCTTTGCCTTGAGCGCGCCGGGGTTGATGGCGGGCGCCTGGTTGAGATTGCCGTGGCCGACCGCATAAGCCTCCATCTCGCCGATCTGGGCTTCGGAGTAACCGAGCGTGCGCAGCGCCTCCGGCACGGCGCGGTTGATGATCTTGAAATAGCCGCCGCCGGCGAGCTTCTTGAACTTCACCAGGGCGAAGTCGGGCTCGATGCCGGTGGTGTCGCAATCCATGACCAGGCCGATCGTGCCGGTCGGCGCGATCACGGTCGCCTGCGCATTGCGGTAGCCATGCTCCTCGCCAAGCTCGATGGCGCGGTCCCAGGCGGCCTTGGCGTGGGTGGCGAGCTCCTGCTGCTTCAGGTCGGAAGCGACCAGCGGCACCGGATTGACGGCGAGCTTCTCATAGCCCTGCCTCTCGCCATAGGCGGCACGGCGATGATTGCGCATGACGCGCAGCATGTTCTGCGCGTTGCGGTCGTAGTCGGCGAAGGCGCCAAGCTCGGAAGCCATCTCGGCCGATGTGGCATAGGCGACACCCGTCATGATCGCGGTGAGTGCGGCGCAGATGGCGCGGCCCTCGTCGGAATCGTAGGGAATGCCCGAGGTCATCAGCAGGCCGCCGATATTGGCATAGCCGAGGCCGAGCGTGCGGTATTCATAAGACTGTTTGGCAATCTCCTTCGACGGGAACTGCGCCATCATGACCGAGATTTCGAGAACGATTGTCCACAGCCGTACGGTATGCTCGTAAGCGGCGATGTCGATCGTGCCGTCGGCATTGCGGTAGGGGAGCAGGTTGATCGAGGCCAGGTTGCAGGCCGTGTCGTCGAGGAACATGTATTCCGAGCACGGGTTGGAGGCCCGGATCGCACCGGCGGAAGCGCAGGTGTGCCAGTCGTTCATCGTCGTATTGAAATGCAGGCCCGGATCGGCCGATGCCCAGGCGGCGTAGCCGATCTTTTCCCAGAGATCCCTGGCCTTCAGCGTCTTCAGCACCTTGCCGTCCTTGCGGGCGGTCAGGTGCCAGTCTCCATCGTCCTCGACAGCGCGCAGGAAATTGTCCTTCAGCGACACCGAATTGTTGGAGTTCTGGCCCGAAACCGTGAGGTAGGCATCCGAATCCCAGTCGGTGTCGTAAGTCTTGAACGACATCGACTTGTAGCCCTGCTTGGCGAACTGGATGACGCGGTAGATGTAGTTCTCCGGCACGGCGGACTTCTTGGCCGCCTTGATCTCGCGCTTCAGCGCGGAGTTGATCGACGGATCGAAGCAATCGTCGCCATTGCCTTCGCAGTTGACGCAGGCCTTCATGATCGCTTCGAGATGCTTCTTGACGATCTTGGAGCCGGTCACCAGCGAGGCGACCTTCTGCTCTTCATTGACCTTCCAGTCGATGAATTCCTCGATATCGGGGTGGTCGGCGTCGACGATGACCATTTTGGCGGCGCGGCGCGTCGTGCCGCCCGACTTGATGGCGCCTGCCGCGCGGTCGCCGATCTTGAGGAAGCTCATCAGGCCGGACGAGCGGCCGCCGCCCGACAGCTTTTCGCCTTCGCCACGCAGCAGCGAGAAGTTGGAGCCGGTGCCGGAGCCATATTTGAACAGACGCGCTTCACGCACCCAGAGGTCCATGATGCCGCCCTCGTTGACGAGGTCGTCCTGCACGCCCTGGATGAAGCAGGCGTGCGGCTGCGGATGCTCGTAGGAGGATTTCGACTTGGTCAGCTTGCCGGTGAACGGGTCGACATAGAAGTGGCCCTGGCTCGGGCCGTCGATGCCATAAGCCCAGTGCAGGCCGGTGTTGAACCATTGCGGTGAATTCGGCGCCACGCGCTGCGTCGCCAGCATATAGGCAAGCTCGTCACGGAAGGCGCGCGCGTCTTCCTCCGACGCCTTGAAGTAGCCGCCCTTCCAGCCCCAATAGGTCCATGTACCGGCCAGCCGGTCGAACACCTGGCGGGCGTCGATCTCGGAGCCGTAGCGCTCGGCTTCCGGCAGCTTGGCAAGTTCGGCCTCGTCGGCGACGGAGCGCCACAGGAAGGAGGGGACGTCGTTCTCCTCGACCTTCTTCAGGCGCGCGGGGACACCTGCCTTGCGGAAATACTTCTGCGCCAGGATGTCGGCGGCAACCTGGGAGAATTGCGCCGGCACATCGATGTTGTCCAAGCGGAACACCACCGAACCATCCGGATTCTTGATCTCCGAAAGCGCCTTGCGGAATTCGATCTCCGCATAGGCTGATTGTCCTGGCTTGGTGAAACGACGCTCGATGCGCATTGGTCCGGTCCCTTTTGTCTATATATAGCGCTTTCGTCAGGGGATTTCTGCCCCCAATGCGAGACGCGCATGTCCGCCGTCTGCCGGCGTTCGAAAACGGCCGGCTCTCCATTTCGCGGTCTCCGCCGGCCTGCTGGTCAAAACTCCTTGCGAAGTAACTGTCCAACGCGCCGACGAACCCACGGGTCCCTCAAAACTGATTTTTTTCGATTCCCTCATTTGAGGGAAATTCACACTATCTAGCGTCGAACCTACCTGCAAACACTAAATATAGTATTAACAGACAATTTATTCAAGCCCGACAATTGTCCCAATTGTCCCCAACCGCCCCACAATTCCAACGCTTCCGCCGGCCTCGTAAACGGGCGGAAATGCGAGCAAAAACGCACATAATCCGGGAAAAAGACCGGGCTCAGAACTTTCCGGTCGCACTCTCAACAGAAGCGCATGGCCTATAAAAGGCGACTCGTTTTGCGCCGTCAAGGATTCGTTTGCGTTGCTTTTGTGACCCCAACATCTTGTGTGTCACACATGTGGATAACGGGGATAGAAAGCCGGCGCTGCGATCGCAATTTGCCACCCAATGAGAAACGTGGATGCGGCAAGGCTCACACTATTGCCAGTGGCTCGATTGCCAGCGGCTCGGGGCTGAGGCCCAAGCTTGCCACGCCAGGTCCAGGCAGGATCAGCCGTAGTGAAGCCGGGGTTTTGGCTCGGTGCCGGTGAACTGCACTCCGAGGCGGTCGTTGTGCCGCCAGCGAACCTCGCATCGATAGGCAATGCCGTCGAGCGGCACATAGAGAAGGAAGCGATCGGGAACGCGGGCTTCGAGCGGTATCTTCAGTTCGGCGCCGCTTTCGTGCTGATTGCGCAGCGTGCAACCGACTTCCGAATTCGAAATTCCGGTAATGATCGACCCGCCCTTGAGCACGCGCGGACGATGCTCGCGCCGGGGCTGGCCGGACTGGTTCGGATTTGCAGGGTTCGCCATCGATGAAAAATACCAGAGCTGCCGAATCGTAGCCTCGATTCCTTAGCAAAGCATTCACGTTGAGGCGCGGCGCCGTGGCCGTTCAATGTCCCTTCAGGGGAAGCTGTGCGGGTCGGCACAGAAATAGGCGATGATCTGGCAAAGGTCGGGTTCGTTGATCATGCGCACCGCTTCGCTGGAACTGACCCATTTGCGGGTGCGGGAGTTTTTTTCCTTCCAGCGGTCGGCGACCTTGTCGACGTGCAGCGGGAACACCAGGACCTCGCACGGCACTTCTTCGCCGGAAGCCAGCATCTTGGCGTAGAAGTAGCGGCCGGCTTCGAGATGAGAGACAGTCCCGCGCAGTCCGGCTTCCTCGCCGGCCTCGCGCGCAGCCGCCTCGCAGAGCGGCTCCCTGGCCTCGGGCCAACCCTTGGGCAATACCCAGCGGCCGGTGTCGCGGCTGGTGATCAGCATGATCTCGACACCGTTTCCGGTATCGCGCCAGGGTAGGGCGGCAACCTGCAGCCGGCACGGCGCCGTGCCGAAGAGCCGTCGGACCCTTTCGGCCAGATGATTATGCGTCGTTGGCCTCGTCAACATCGAAGAAGCTAGCCCCAGCCTCCGGAATCGTTTGCCGTCTCACGAATCTTACGGCTAATTGTCGGCAATAAAAGTAAAAAATTTCGTTCGCCCGGTTGAGTTCCGTCGATAGATGTCGATTTCACAAAATATCTGGCCCGCCGGGCCCGTTTGCGAAAGCAAATAGCGCCCGGTGCAAGCTGCTGATCTGTAACAGGCAGGTTGTTGCGAATCAGCCGGCGTGGTCGTCGGCGATCGGCTTCTGGTAGGTGAAGCCCATGTCCCATGGAAAATAGATCCAGGTGTCCTGGCTGACTTCGGTGATGAATGTGTCGACCAGCGGCCGGCCTTTCGGCTTGGCATAGACGGTGGCGAAATGCGCCTTCGGCATCATCGCGCGCACGATGCCCGCCGTCTTCCCGGTGTCGGTCAGGTCGTCGATGATCAGCACGCCGGCACCATCTTCGGTGAGCAAGGTCGGTGTAATCTCTTTGAGGACCTGCATCTGCCCCTGACTGGTATAGTCATGGTAGGAGGCGACGCAGACCGTCTCGATGACCCGGATGCCGAGTTCGCGTGAGATGATCGCAGCGGGAACCAGCCCGCCTCGGGTGATGCAGACGATCGCTTTCCACTGGCCCTTATTGGCGCCGGCAAGCCGCCAGGCGAGCGCGCGGGCATCACGATGGAACTGGTCCCAGGAGACCGGAAAGGCTTTTTCGGGAAGGGACATGTCGCGCACTCCGCAGCACGCGGGGATCGCGCGCAAGAAAACAGGGGAATGCGCGCGGAATTAGCTGGAAAGCCCCCGTCTTGGCAAGAGCAGCGGTCTTGGCAAGAGCAGGGGTCTTGGCCAGGGCAGGCCTGAGCGATCGCCGTGGACTTCAAACGCGTCGCGTCAAAACAGATTCATGCGATCCGCTTCAAGTCTGCATATCGCTGTCTCGACCATTTTGCGCGACATGAATCAACGCGACAGGAAGGCTGCCACCGGCGCGGTGCGCAGCACACTGCGGGTCACGCCGCCGAACAGAAGTTGTCGCAGCCAGGAGTGGCTGTAGGCTCCGAGCACCAGCAGGTCGGCGCCGGTCTCCGCGATCCTGGTCTGAATGATGTCATCGATCGAATTGCCGCCCGACTGTTGCAGCGAGACACTGACGGTGGCGCCGTGGCGCGACAGCGCCGACGCGATTTCGGCGCCGGCCGCCTCCGGGCTGTCGTCGAGCGTTTCAGGCGGGTCGATGACCAATATGTCGGTCTTCTCGGCTTCGATGATGAAGGGCAGCGCGTCGAAGGCGGCGCGCGCCGCCTCCTTGCTGCCGTTCCAGGCGAGCAGCACGTGTTTGAAGGTGGTGATCAGCGGGCCCCCATGCGGCACCACCAGCACCGGCCGGCCGGCATCATAGACGAGCGTGTCGACATCCGCGCTCGGGTCACCGCCCGTTTCGCGCTGCGCCGCAATGATCAGATCGGCGGCGCGCACGCTCGAAATGCCGGTCAGCGCGCTGTCGCCCGAAAAGCTCTCAAGGCTTCGCCACTCGAAGGACAGGCCGGAATCCTCGATACGCTTGAGGAAAGTCGCTTCCAGTTTTTTAGCGCGCTCCCGGTTCATGTCGGCCGAAACCTGCAGGAATTCCGTGTCCGGAAAGCCCGTGGCCGAAGTGTAAGGCACGGGAAGCGTTTCGGCGTGGATACCGATCAGATGGCTCTGGAACCGGGTGGCGAGCGGAATGGCGCAGTCGAGCACGCGCTCCGCGTCCTGCTCGTTCTGCAGTATGGCGACGATGGTTTTGAAGCGCATGATAATCCCTCAATCTGCGAGCTACCGAACTCGTGCCGAGGAAACGTTGCAGCGTCGTGCTTGGTTCCGGTCTGGACAGATCAACCGGAATTGCTTGCGAACCCGGTGACCATTGCCTCGACATCGGCACGCGCGGCATCCAGGGCCGCCTGGCTGCGGGCACGCACGACCAGTTCGGTCCAGAACTTGCCGTCGCCATATTTCGGGTAGGAGCCGATGATCGTGTCGGGATGCGCTTTCTGGATATCGCCAAGCGGCCCGCCGATGAGGCCTTCGCCGAATGGGCAGGGCACGGTTGCCGACAGCATTTTCGTACCCGCCTTTAGCGTCGGCACGACATTGTCGAGCATGGCCTGGAAGATCGACGGCACACCGGCCATGACATGGACGTTGCCGATACGGAAGCCGGGTGCGACGGACACCGGGTTGTCGATGAGATCGGCACCGCGTGGCATGCGTGCCATGCGTTTGCGGGCCTCCGTGTACTCGATGCCGCGCGCGGCGTAGCTTGCCGCCAGCAGTGCATAGGCCTTGGCATCGTATTCGCAAGGCACGCCAAAAGCCTTGGAGACGGAATCGGCCGTGATGTCGTCATGCGTCGGGCCGATGCCACCGGTGGTGAACACGTAAGTGTAACGGGCGCGCACGGCATTCACCGCAGCAATGATTTCGTCTTCCTCGTCCGGGACGATGCGCACCTCCTTCAGGTCGATACCGATCGCCGTCATGATATCAGCGAGATGGCCGATGTTCTTGTCCTTGGTTCGGCCAGACAGAATCTCATCGCCGATGACGAGCATGGCGGCGGTTACGATTTCAGGCATGGAAGGCTCCGGCATGACGGGTAGCCTGAGATAGCGCGGCTCGGCGGCGGCCGCAATGCCGCCCCGGACAGTGAACAATCTGCACCCATAAACCGAGATATATCCATTGCATGCCCGACAGGGTGCCGCGCCACAGAAGTCGACCGTCGAAGTGTGCGGCCTTCGCGCTCGCGGTTCGAGGGGAAGGTTGCACCTGGATCGGAGGCAGGTAAGCTCATGCGGGCTCAGGTGCGGGTGAACGATGATCTTGCCGGTTCTGTCATGGCTTTTGGGCACGCTGCTCCTGATAGCGATCCTGGGGGTCGCCAGTTTGGTGGTCGCGACGCTGTGGATCGCGGCCAAAGCCGAAAGGCTGGTGCCGCCGGTCGGAAAATTCATCGAGATCGACGGCAACCGCATCCATTATGTCGACCAGGGTGAGGGGCGGCCGATCGTCTTTGTGCACGGGCTTGGCGCTCAACTCCATCATTTCCGGTACACTCTGTTCGGGCGGTTCGGCCCGGGCTACCGGTTGATCGCGCTCGATCGGCCGGGGTCGGGCTATTCGGGGCGCGCGAGCGGCGCCACGGGTCGGCTGCCCGAACAGGCCGAGATCGTGCGACGCTTCATTGAAGCCCTGGGGTTGGAAAGGCCGCTGGTGGTCGGCCACTCTCTGGGCGGCGCCGTCGCGCTGACCTTGGCCGTGGAGCACCCCGAGGCGATTTCCGGCATCGCGCTTTTGGCGCCATTGACCCATCTGGAGGCCGGCATGCGCGAAAAGTCCGGCTTGCTCTACATTCCCTCGCGTCTGCGGCGCTGGATCATGGCTTACACCATGGCGATACCGACAAGTCTCCGATATGCGCGGCCGACAATGGAATTCATCTTCGCGCCTCAGGTTTTTTCTGCTGACTACATGGTCGACGCAGGTGGTTGGCTCGGGCTGAGGCCGGCCCATTTCTACGCCACGTCGTCCGATGTCGTCGCGGTCGAGCAAGATCTCGGTCGCATCGAGCGGCGCTATGGCGAAATCGTCATGCCGACCGGCATTCTCTTCGGAACGGCCGACCGCGTCATCGATATCCGTACCCATGGCGAGCCATTGCGGAGCACGATCGAAAGACTTGATTTTGAATCGATCGACGGCGTCGGCCACATGCCTCAATTCGTCGAGCCGGACCGGGTCATTGCCTTCATCAAACGCCTTGCGACCCGTGCGTTCTCCGATTCGATATCAAACCGGCTTCACGACAATTTCAAGGAACCGTTCGGCTGACTGCTGGCTTTTATCCTGTCGCTCCAAGGCGACCAAGATAGGAGTAAAAGCGATGTACACAAAACTTCTCGCAGCATCCGTCCTGACCATCGGTCTCGCCACATCGGCGATGGCGCAGTCGTCGGACAGCAACTATTCCAACCATCGCTGGTGGTTGTTCGGCAATCAAGATCGGACGGCTGTCGATACCAACACCACCGGCAGCATCAATGCAGATAGGTCCGGGTTGAACACTTTGGGCAACACCGGCGGGATTGGCCCATGTGCCGATCACACGCCCGGTCCAGACGCTAATTCCAGGCAGAACGTCAACGATCAGTACTGCGGCAAATAGGGCCACGTAGCGGCTGCTGGCTGCGGGACGTTTCCTCTCCGGACGTCTGCGGCTGGCGTCCCGCTCAATGCAGCCAAAAATTGACTGTAGACTTAATCGGAAACCTCTGTCTGCGGCCGATCCCGACCGTCGGCCAGTTCCTCATGCCATTCGCCATCGGCATCCTCGTACTGGATGCCGTCCGTGGCTCCGGCGATCCGTTGCTCGGCCGAAGCGATTTCGGCGGCGCGCAATGCGTCCTGATGGGTGGGAAACGTCTCCGAGAAGGTCGCTCCAACCTTGTAGGCCCAGCCGCCGTCATGCTCGACGATCTTGTAAGTCAGTTTCGCCATGAAAGCCTCCAGTTGAAAGGTCCGACCGCTCAATGCAGCCGGTCGTCGGGCAGTTTGTCGTCGGGCACCAGAACTTCCGATTCCTTGGCAGCTTCGATCAGCGCCCGGCGCGCATCCGCTGTCGAACGATAACCTTCCAGCACTTTGAGGCAAGTGTCGAGGGCATCACGATGGCGCGGCCCGCGATTGAGCGGCCACACTGTCATCAAGCATTCCGCCGCTTCCTTGGCGCTGCGGATATGGCGATATTTGCCGACGTGGCCAAGTTCGACGACGACCGGCACTTCAAAAGGTTTGTCGTCCATGATGGCCGCAACGCAAAGCAGTCAATTTGGTTGCAACCATGGCCTTCAGCCTGCGTCGAAAAAGTCGCGTCGCGTTTCCTTAGGTCTTCGTTTGATGCATGTCGTAAAAACCGGATCCACTTTTGGGTGACATGCACCGGCGTCTCAGTAGCCACAGTCGTTGCGCAGCCAGCGTGCGTTTGCCCAGCCGGTCCGGCCGCCGATTTCGACCTGATACCAGTTGCCGCGTCGGTCGAAGATCTCGGTATGATCGCCATTGAACAGCTGCCCGACCATCCGCGACGACGAGTTCGGCCGCGTCCGCACGGCGAGAAAGCCGCTGCCGGTCGCCGGATTGTAGCGACCGGAGAGGCCGTGCACCGTGCCCTCGCAATATTGTGCGCCGGCCGGCGCCGATGTGCCGATCCAAAGTCCGGCCACAACGGTCAGCGCTGCAACCGGCAAGAATGCCCTCAACGACATGATTTCCTCCCAAGCCCGACCGCGCCCGCCGCAGCCTCACCGACCGTAACAGTTTGCGGCGAGAATTGAAGCGGGGCGAACTGTCCAGGGTAGAGGGCAGGTTGGACCGGCAGAACGGGCCGATCAGCCCGCCGCCTTCATCCAGTGCTGCATCGTGGTCACTGAGCGCGCAAGCTGGGGCGCCGGGTGGATTGTCTCGCTGAACGTCGCCGCCGCACGCCAGCCCCAGCGCGGATCGGCGAGGAAGGCGCGCGCCAACGCCACAATGTCGGCGCGGCCTTCGGCAACGATCGCTTCGGCCTGCTTCGGGTCGTCGATCAGGCCAACTGCACGGGTGGGAATGCCGGCGCCCCTGCGCACAGCCTCTGCCAGATGCACCTGGTAGCCGGGACCGGTGGGCAATTTCTGCAACGGTGAATTGCCGCCGCTCGAGCAGCAGAGATAGGCGACGCCAGCGTCCTTGAGTGCTTTCGCCACTTCGATCGCATCCTCCACGTCGAAGCCGCCATCGACCCAATCCTTCACCGAAAGCCGCGCACCCAGCATCAGTTTTGGCGTCGCCTTCCGCACCGCCTTGGCGATTTCGACGACAAGACGCATGCGGTTCTCAAGCGAGCCACCCCAGCGATCGGTGCGTTGGTTGGACAATGGCGACAGGAACTGGAAGATCAGATAGCCATGCGCGGCATGCAGTTCGAGGAAGTCGAAGCCCGCGCGTTCGGCGCGCCTTGCCGCGTCTGCGAAGCGTTCGATGAGCTGCAGGATTTCTTCGTCCTCCAGCGCCCGTGGCACGTTCCAGCCGGTGTCGTAAGCGATGGCCGAGGCCGAGACTGTCTGCCAGGGGTCTTCATCAGGTTGCAGCGGTCCGCCGCCCTCCCACGGCTTGCGATTCGAGGCTTTGCGGCCGGCATGGGCAAGCTGGGAGCCGAACTTCGTGCCGGGAGCGGCGACGCGTCTTGCCGCGTCGAGCGCCCGGCGGGCAGCTGCCTCATTGTCTTCGGAATAGAGGCCGAGGCAGCCATGCGTGATGCGTCCGCGCCGCTCGACATCGGTCATCTCGACGGTGACCATGCTGGCACCGGACATGGCAAGGTTCATCCAATGGTAGAGATGCCAGTCGCCGGCCGAGCCGTCTTCGGCCGAATACTGGCACATCGGCGCGACAGCGATGCGATTGGGAAAGGTAAGGCCGTCGAGGGTGATCGGCTGGAAAAGCGATATTGTCATGAAAAGCGCTCCGGGGAGGGGTAGCAGCTATTTAGGCAACCGTTCGCGTCTACGCCAGACACGAGGCGGTGAAACGGGTTCTGGACCAAACACTGAGGGCATTGCCGAAACGCTGGTTCGCGGCTAGGCCTCGACCCGAAAGCATGGAGATCATGATGGAAGATCGCGTTCGCATCCGTTCGGAGGAAATTCTCTCCGACGACTGGGCCGTTCTGAAGAAGACCGTCCTCGACTACCGCCGGCGTGACGGGGAGTGGGAGACGCAGGTGCGCCAGACTTATGATCGCGGCGACGGCGCGGTGATCCTGCCTTACGATCCCTCGCGCTCGACCGTGCTCCTGGTGCGCCAGTTCCGTTATCCCGCCTACGTCACCGGTCACCGCGAGCCGCTGATCGAGGCCTGTGCCGGGCTGCTCGACGAAAACGATCCGGAAACCTGTATCCGCAAGGAAGCGGAGGAGGAACTCGGCTACCGGCTGCAGAATGTGGAGCGGCTGTTTTCGCCCTATATGAGCCCGGGCAGCGTCACCGAACGGCTCTGGTTCTTCATCGCCCGTTATTCGCCCGCTGACCGCATCTCGGCAGGCGGCGGTGCGGCGGACGAAGGCGAGGACATCGAGGTTCTGGAAATGCCGCTCGACGAGGCGCTGGCCGGCATTGCCGACGGCCGCATCATCGACGCCAAGACCATCATTCTGATTCAGCACTTGAAGCTGAACCCGATCCCCGCCTGACCCTTGGCGGCGATCCGGCGCCCTACAGGCATCGAGCGCTGGACCACGGCGTCACCGAAGCAGACCAACTGACATGGACAGCCACCGGAGGTCTTCTCGAGAAGACAAACCGAGAAGGGCGTCGGCTTTGCGTTTTGGCAACCATTTTAGTGATAGCTGATTGAATTATGGTTTTGCGAGTCATGCGTTGAAGTCATCGACCGTTCACCGCTGATTTACGGGAAGAAAACGCGATGACCCCAACCGATCCGCCGATGGAGCGACGCTCTCACACTCGTGGGATTGTCCTGAAGGATGCGACCATCATCACGGACGATGCGAAGATCGATTGCTGCGTTCGGAATCAACACGCTCACGGTGCGGAATTGCGGGTTGACCCCGGCATCACAATTCCCGACCGTTTTACCCTTCAAGTGCCTGAAGATGACGCCAGCTATCGAGCTGTGGTGAGGTGGCGAAGGCGTGAGCGCCTTGGCATTCAAATATATTGAGTTGGAATGCCGCAGGCCCATCCGCAGAAAAGCAACGGAAGCTGGGATTCTCAATTTCACCTGCGCGCGGCCATCTGGCGCGCGTTCATTCGGTTTTGTCAGTCTGCCGATGATTTTGATTTGAAGCAATGCAGCTTCTGGTTGCGGACATAGAACGCCGGCTGCAACCTTAGGGCTTGGACATGACTTTTCATGCAACGGCCAAACGCATTGTGCTCGGCACAGTCGTCTTCGTTCCAGCGATAGGGCCGCTGCAGTGGAACATTAGCGCTGCGTGAAAGTTGAATTCCTAATCGAGGCTTTCAAACCCGGGTAGGGAAAATGTCCGTATTGGCGTTTGCTTTGGTCTATAATTCGGGGCTGGCCGGCGACGACCTCATAGGCGCTTTCGTATCATTGATGGCATGCTTTGTACTTTTCAACGTCATGGCGAAGGATCGCGCAAATCGCTAGCAAGGGCGCGTTCCTCGACACCGCATTTTCAATTCAATTGTTGGGGTCGAGGAGCACCTGCCAAAGGCGGCTCCATTTCCTTGAGCAGCCTATGCTAAACCGCATCACCAGAGGGGTAGTTTAGCGACGGCGATCCAGAGGTGAAGACAATACCGGCGGCCTCCAATGCTCGGCGAATGCGAGTAAGATTGCCGTTGCGGGGAATCCTGTTGCCATTCTCAAATTCGCGGATGGTGTCTTCGCTAACATCGGACCTCGCGCCAAGTCGAACGCGCGACCAATTCAAGAGCGCTCGTGCTGCTCGCGACTGCTCTGCCGTAACGTTTTGCAAGCGATGCCTCCGTCCCGAAAAACCTGCTGCAAGAACAGCGGAATGGGCGGAAGGTTCCGACAACATTTTCAGCTGCGACTTAAGTCCTGTCCCGCGAAGCAACGGTCCCAGAGCAAAGCGCCGCCGAAAGCAGGGCGGCCCCCTCGGTGCGGCGCGCGCTCGAATGAACGTGCGGTAACAGTTGATTCAACCATTGCTGGTATATTGTAGTGTAAGGTGGCGGCTCCGACAGTCCGGCGGGCGCTCAGTGCCGGAGCCGCCTGCGCAGTCCGGTTGGGTTTGACCGCGCCGTCCTATTCTGGGACAGCGCGGTCAACGATTCGTTAAAATCCTCCGGATCTGATTAAGCGCGCGCTAATTGAATCGTTATTTGCGAGTCGGGCCGCGACCGCCGGCCGGTGTTCTTCACCTGCGTGCCTGATTATCAACGCCAGGACGAGGCACGCTGCATGCGGATTCGATCGCACTGAAGTGCTGGACGATTTCAGTAACGCCTCGGCTGAAGTGAAAGCACCAGCCCGACAATCAGGCCGAGCACGAAGCCCAGCGGACCTGTGATGAAGATGCCGAGCAGCGGGCCCTGATTTGCTTCGGGCGTGAAGACAATCGGCCCCACGAACCCGCCGATAAAGCCGATGACGCCAAGGATCGCGCCCCATCGAAACATCGTGGCAATCATACCCGATCCTTCCGCAGCCTCAAGTCAGCGCCGCCGCCGTTCTCGGCGGTGACCTCGGCGCCGGCAGATTCAAGAGCTCTTGCATTGGTGTAGTTTCGTGGCAGGGCCAGGTCAGATTCAAGGCAAGCTCCGATTCCCGCTCAAAGTCAAATCTTGCGCACGCTCCGGCTACCCGCACGGCTTCCCACGAATGATCTCCTTGGGCATCCACCACCTCAGAATGCTATAGTCGTTGGAATTCAATCTGGTGCGGACGACGGGAATCGAACCCGTACGATCAGAGATCGAGGGATTTTAAGTCCCTTGCGTCTACCAATTCCGCCACGTCCGCAGGCCAGCCCTTTTCAGACGCCAGACACAGGCCGTCAAGTCGTGTTCTTTGGCCTTGGCCGAACGTGCAAACAGGCCGGGCGGCTTGGCGATACTGGCGCGATAATCCGCGAGGCCGGCGCCTCTCAGGCCCAACCCATTCCCCCGCCCATACGGAGCGCCGGCCGCCCCAACTCTTTTGAGGTGGTTCCTCAAGCTCCCCTTCTGGCCGGCAAAGCCATAACAGTGGGCTGGTTCAGAACTTATAGCTCAAATTGATCCCGACCGTGTTGAGCTTCACGTTCTGATCGCGATCGTTGAAGGGTTCCGCCACGTCGTAGTGCTCGGAGCCGAAATCATAGTAGCGATACTGCGCGCCGACGACGAACTTGTCGGTCAGTGCGTAGTCGACGCCGGCACCCACGGTCCAACCGACATTTGTGCGCGTGCTGGCGAACGCCGGACCCGCGACTTGCGATGTCTCGATGCCGGCAAAGGCGACGCCGCCAATACCGTAGACCAGCAGGCGATCCATGGCGTAGCCGGCCTTGGCGTTGACCGACCCGAACCATTTGATGTCGGTCCCGAATGGGCTTCCCAGGCCCGATTCCGTCGTGCCTTCGATCGACGAATAGTTGAGCTCTGCCTCGGCGCCGAGCACCGCTTGGTCGAACTGCCACAGGCCGGCGACATGGCCGCCGACGAAGCCGCCATCAATATCGGGGGTGATGGAAAACGGCGCGCCTTCCGTCGTTGATATATCGGATCGGCCCCAGCCATAGCCGCCCTGCAGACCGGCGTAGTAGCCCGTCCAGTCGAAGCCGGGCGCTGTCATCGGCACGTCGACCATCTGGTCGGCTGCAAAAGCCGGCACGGCCGAAGCGACAAGAAAAACGGCACTTGCGACCATCAGGCGACGCATCGAACTCCCCGAAATGGCGATCCAGAAATGTCCTTGCGGAAAGGGTAACCTGATTTGCCACAAAACGGAATTCCATTCCGACTGCGACCAATATGTGGTGAAGACGGCGTAATCCGTTGATCGACAGGAGCAAAGACCGTTCAGCGCTGGCCAAAACCACATCGGCTTGGCACAGTCGGGCAAACAGGAGTCTTTCATGACAAAGAAGCCGTCGGGGCATGCGACGAAACCCAAACCCTGGACCGAGATGGCGACGCATCTGGTCGATGTCGCCATGGGGCGCAAACCCGCCGATCTCGTTATCCGCAACGGCCGCTGGGTGAACGTCCATTCGGGCGAGATCATCGCCGGCACCGACATCGCCATTGCCGGCGGGCGCTTCGCCTTTTGCGGGCCTGATGCAAGCCACGCCATCGGCCAGGGCGTCACCAAGGTGGTCGACGCAGGCGGGCGTTATCTGGTGCCCGGCCTCTGCGACGCGCACATGCATGTCGAGAGTGGCATGGTGACGGTGACCGAGTTCTGCCGGGCTGTCATTCCGCATGGCACCACGTCGATGTTCATCGATCCGCACGAGATCGCCAATGTACTGGGGCTGCCAGGCGTGCGGCTGATGCATGACGAGGCCGTCGCCATGCCGATCAACGTGCATGTGCAGATGCCGTCCTGCGTGCCTTCGGCGCCGGGGCTGGAACATGCCGGCGCCGAACTGACGGTCGCCGATGTGGCGGAAGCGATGACTTGGGAAAACATCATCGGACTGGGAGAGGTGATGAATTTCCCCGGCGTCGCCGCCAATGATCCGGTCATGTCGGGCGAGATCGCCGCGACGGTCAAGGCAGGCAAGACGGTCGGTGGCCACTATGCCTCGCGCGATCTCGGTCTGCCGTTCCATGGCTATGTCGCAGGCGGCCCGGAAGACGACCACGAGGGCACGCGCGCCGAGGATGCCATTGCGCGTGTTCGCCAGGGCATGAAGGCGATGCTGCGGCTGGGTTCGGCCTGGTACGACGTGGCCTCGCAGATCAAGGCGGTGACGGAGAGCGGGATCGACCCGCGCAACTTCATCCTGTGCACCGACGACAGCCATTCCGGCACGCTGGTTCATGAAGGCCACATGGACCGCGTGGTGCGCCACGCCATCCAACAGGGGTTGAAGCCGGTGACGGCGATCCAGATGGCGACGCTCAACACCGCCCGGCATTTCAAACTGGAACGTGAGATCGGCTCGATTGCACCGGGTCGGCTGGCCGATCTGCTGATCGTCTCGGATCTCGCCGCAATGACCATAGACGAGGTCTATTCACGCGGAGTCAGGCTGGCCAAGGGCGGCAAGCTCGAAATCGATATTCCGGCCTATGATTACCCGAAGACGGCGAAGAATACCGTCAAGCTCGGCAAGAAGCTGAAGGGCGGCGACTTCGACATCGTGGCTCCCAAGGGCGCCAACGAGGTGCGGGTGCGCGTCATCGGCGTCATCGAGAACCAGGCGCCGACGCGGGCACTGGAGGCCGATCTGCCGGTCGAGGACGGGCTGGTCGCCATGGATCGCCGCAACGATGTCTGCCAGATCGCGCTTGTCGAGCGCCACAGAGGCACGGGCGGCGTTACCAACGCCTTCGTCTCCGGGTTCGGTTACATGGCCGACTGCGCCATGGCGTCCAGCGTGGCGCATGACGCCCACCACATTATCTGCGTCGGCACCAACAAGCAGGACATGGCGCTGGCCGTGAACCGTCTGGGCGAGGTCGGCGGCGGCGTCGTGCTGTTCTCCAAGGGCAAGGAACTGGCGCTGGTCGAAATGCCGATCGCCGGGCTGATGTCGGACGAGCGGGCGGAAATCGTCGCGGCCAAGGCGGACAAGCTCACCGAGGCGATGCGCAAGATGGGCTGTTCGCTAAACAACGCCTATATGCAGCACTCGCTGCTGGCGCTGGTCGTCATTCCCGAGCTCAGGATTTCCGATGTCGGCCTGATCGATGTGACGACTTTCCAGAAGGTCGACCTGTTCGTCTAGGATTGGTCGATATTCAGGTGATGCCGGCCTGCAAACGCCGGTTTCCTGCGCTTCCGGTGCTCACGTACTTAAGTACGCTCCGCTCCGGTTCTCGGACACCACCATTTTCGGCTCGGCCTGACCTGAATCTCGACCAATCCTGGCTGATGGCTCGCTCACCCGCCGGTGGCTATGGTCAGCACCTTGAACGGCGTGGTGATGACGATCTCGGCGACCGAGCCGACGGCCTTGCCGAGGCCTTGACCGAGATTGTTGAGCTGTGTCGGGCCGGGTTCGTCCGAGGCCAGGCCAGCTGGCGCCCGCAGCCGGTCGCCGAGCAGTTGCACCAGCATCGGGTTGTCGGCGAATTTGGCGTGGTTGAGCCGGTCGCCGCCCTTGGCCTGGGAAAGATCGACCACCGACACGCCATAGCTGGCAAGGTCGGCCGCATTGCCGTAGTCGCCGACACGTGGCTTGTCGCCCGAGATCAGGGAGGAAAGCTTGAGAGCCCGGTCATCCGCGGAGAGCAGAATGGCGAACGGCTTATCGGGTTTGCCGTAGCGGATCATCTGCTTCTTGAACACATCGACATCGATGTCGGGCGAGGCCAGGATGACGTAGCCGAGCTTGCCGCCGAGATCGCGGTCGCCGGTGATGGCGAGCTGGCGCAGCGCCTCCATGGTCACCCAGGTTCCCATCGAATGCGCGATGATGTCGATGCTCTTGACCTTAGTCTTGGCTAGCATCCTGAGCGTCGCCTCGAGGTCGTCGCGCGCCGCGTTGGCGCTTTCCTTGTCGTAGATGTAACCGGTGGTCTTGCCGCTCGACGCCCATGAGAACAGCACCGGCGTACCTGGATATTTCGTGTCGTGGGCGATCTGCGTCAGCCGATAGATGCCGTCATCGAAGCCATTGTTGAAGCCATGCACGAAAACCAGCACACGGTCTCCGCGCATGGCGATGTCTGCGCCGACCGCCTTGGCGAATTGCGGCGCGCCTTCGTAGAAGGTTACGTCCCTGGCGGTGAAGTCCTTGGCCGGAGCGCTATTTGCCGATCCTTTGGCCCGCTCTATGGCGCCGACCTGATGGCTTTTCGGAACGGTGACGTCGACACGGGCAAAGCTGGTGGTCAGCGAGCGATCGCCGTCGTACACCTGTCGCGGATCCTTGATTGCCTTCTGCCGGGTCGTTGCAACGAAGATCTCATGCGTCGCCGCGATGTCGGAAGCGGGCACCGAGACAGCGGTCCTGTTGAGCAGGTCATGCGTGTTCTGGCCGGCGCAGCCGGTCACGGCGAGCGCGATAGCAACGACGAGGCAACTCTTCGAACGCACGGTCACGCGCCAGCTCCCGTAAGGGGGGACGTCAAACGCGTGACGTCGCTGGCTACTCCGATAGAGCCAGACACCGGCGCGGTCCAGTTCAAAGTGAGTCCATACGTCCGCAATACTGAACAGGCACGGCGAAACCGCGGGACCCCATCTATTGGCCGAGCAGGCCGATGCGGTCGGTCACGTCACGGTCGCTGGCAAAGCCGTCATCCTCGCGCAGGCGCTGGCCGATCATCTTCACCAGCGTTGGATTGTCGGCGAATTTCGTATGGTTGAAGCTGTCGCTTCCCTTGACCGTGGAGAGGTCGACGACGGTCACGCCGTAGGAGGCAAGATCGGCGGCATCCTTGTAGTCGCCGACGCGCGGCCGCGAACCGGCGATCAGGCCTGAGAGCCTCAGGGCCCGATCGTCGTCGGACAATAGCAGGATGAACGGCTTGTCGGGCTTGCCGTAGCGCCGCATCTGGCTCTTGAACACGTCGACGTCGATGTCGGGTGAGGCCAGCACCACGTCGCCGAGCTTGCCACCGAGATCGCGGTCGCCGCTGATGGCCATCTGGCGCAGCGTTTCCATGGTCACCCAGGTTCCCATTGAGTGGGCGACTATGTCGATGCGCCGGGCGCCCGACTGCTGCAGCATCCTGAGCGTCACTTCCAGCTGGTCGCGGGCAGCACTGGCGCTTTCCTTGTCGTAGACATAGTCGGTGGTCCTGGCGCCCGATGCCCAGGAAAACAGCACGGGCGTGCCGGGATAGCCGGAATCGTGGACAATCTGGGTGAGGCGATAGACGGCGGCGTCGAAGCCGGTGTTGTAGCCATGCACGAAGACCATGACGCGGCCGCCGCGCGCCGCGATGTCGGCGTTGAGGGCGCTGGAGAATTTCGGCTGCGTGTCGTAGCCGACGACCTCGGAGGCCATGAAATATTTGGCCGGGTCGTCCGACTTGCCGCGCGAGCGCCGCTCGATCTGGCCGGTCTCGTGGATCCCCGGAACGGTGACGTTGACGCGCGCGTAGTTAAGCGTCGCCGAGCGCTCGCCGTCGAAAACCTTATTGGGATCGTCGGATTTCTTGCGCGTCGTGGCGATAAAGATGCTGTGGTTGCCGGCGATCTCCGTCACCGGGGCGGACACCATGGCGCTACCCAGCAGTTCCTGTGTTTGCGAGCCGGCGCAGCCGGTGACGAACAAGGCAAGGACAACGGTAAAGATCTTCTTCAAAGGCACGCTTGAAATTCCAACTCCGGCCGAAAGGCCTGTCTACCCCCGCGACACCTCCCGGACAGGGAGAGTGCGGCGGAACTAAGTCGTGTCCCATCGAAATGTGATCAGCGCCCGGCTACAGCCGCCGCAGTGTTGCGCGAAAGCCAAAATGACGCGAGGAACGCCTCCCTGGTGCGCGCAATGAGCCACATCCACCGTAGACGCGCCGATTTCGGCAAAGACAGGATTTCAGGCCGACCGCCGCCGAAGCATTAACAAACGCCTTCAAGAGATTGCAAAGCTTTTGCGAACGCCCGTTGCGAGAGGACATGAATGGCGGGACGATGGCGTCGCAAGGCCGGATATGCAATAGGCGGGTTCGTGCGGCATCGTAGCGTAACGCCAACAACTGACGGTGCGCGGCCGGATCGGTGATGAGGTCTGCGGACGACATGCGCCGCGAGGGGGTTTTCAATGAACAGTTTCTCTTCCCGCGTTGCCGCCGCTGCTGCCGCGATCCGTCAGATCTTCCCGGAAACGCCGCTGCAGGAAAACGACTATTTGTCGAAAAAGACCGGCGCGCGGGTGCTGTTGAAGCGCGAGGATCTGTCGCCCGTGCGTTCCTACAAGATCCGCGGCGCCTTCAATTTCTTCCGCAAAACGCTGGCGGCGGGCAACGAGGCCGAACTGTTCGTGTGCGCGTCCGCCGGCAACCATGCGCAGGGCTTTGCTTTCGTCTGTCGCCATTTCGGCAAGAAGGGTGTGGTGTTCATGCCCGTGACGACTCCGCAGCAGAAGATCGACAAGACCAGGCTGTTCGGGGGCGATTTCGTCGAGATCAGGCTGGTTGGCGACTTTTTCGACGATTGCTATCGCGCCGCCTTCGAATTCACCGAAAGTTCCGGCGCCCATATGGTGCCTCCCTTCGACCACAAGGACATCATCGAGGGCCAGGCGACCGTCGCCTATGAGATCGCGGACCAGATGCCCGGCGCCCGCATGCCCGACATCGTCATGCTGCCGGTCGGCGGTGGCGGGCTCGCCGCCGGCGTCACCCACTTTTTCGCCGATCAGGGTCGGGAAGCGCGCTTCGTCTTCTGTGAACCAGCCGGCGCACCGAGCCTGCGAGAGAGCCTCGCTGCGGGAAAACGGCTCAAGCTCGCCAAGGTCGACAATTTCGTCGATGGCGCGGCAGTGGCCGAGATCGGCCGCGAGCCGTTACGGCATCTCAAGGATTTTCCTGCCGACACCGTGCGGCTGATCCCGGAAAACCGGCTCTGCGCCACCATGATCGAGATGCTCAACGTCGAGGGCGTCGTGCTGGAGCCGGCCGGTGCCCTGGCGATCGATGCGCTGAAGGATTTCTCCAGAAAGGAAATCAGGGGCAAGACCATTGTCGCCGTGGTCTCGGGCGGCAATTTCGATTTCGAGCGGCTGCCCGACGTCAAGGAGCGGGCACTGCGCTTCGAGGGCCTGAAGAAATACTTCATCATCCGCTTCCCCCAGCGGCCAGGCGCGCTGCGCGACTTCCTCGAACTGCTCGGTCCGGACGACGACATCGCCCGTTTCGAATATCTGAAGAAATCGGCGCGCAATTTCGGTTCGGTGCTGATCGGCATCGAAACCAAGGACCGCCGCAATTTCGACCTGCTCAAGGCGAATTTCGAGGCAGAAGGCGTCCAGTACCAGGACATCACCGATAACGAGACCTTGGCCGGGTTCATCATATGAGGGGTGCCAGAAAAACCTTCGTCGCGCTGTTTTCCGCCATCAATGTCGGCGGCAACCGCATCGCAAGATGACGGAGTTGCGATCGTTTTTCGAGGATCTCGGCTTTTCCGATGTCGCCACCTATGTGCAGAGCGGCAATGCCGTGTTCCGCGCGAAGACGGCCGATGCGGTTACGCTGACGAAACAGCTCGAAGCAGCCTTCGAGAAGAAATGGGGCTTCCATTCCCGCATCATGGTGCGCGATCTCTCATGGTTCGAGCGGCTGGTGAACGAAAATCCCTATCCGGACATGGCTGCGGACCACACGAAGCTCCATGCCTATGTGCTGGAGCGCGAGCCGACCGCCGATGAGGTGGCACGACTGGCCGAAAAGTGCACAGGGCCCGAACGCTTCGAGATCAAGGGCGATGTGCTCTACCTGCATGCGCCGGATGGACTGGGCAAATCGGTGTTTGCCGGGCTGATCCCGCGCACCCTGAAAGTGCCAGGCACGGCGCGTAACTGGCGCTCGGTGCAGGCGCTGCTGGCGATGGCCGCTCAGGCCGATGGGAAGTGAAGCACGATCCCGAAAAGTGGGTGCCGGTTTTCGCCAGAAGTCGTGCACGAATAGGCGCTTATGCCGCCGGCGCGGGTTTCCAGTCGAAGGTCAGTTCTTCGCGGAAAGCAAAGCGCTTGATGTGATCGGCGACGACGCTTTCCAGCCGTTCGATCGATCCGGCTTCGTCAGTTGAAACCGTGATATGCAGCGCGGTCGCGTCTGCGTCCAGAACCGTGCGGCCCATTGAGAGATCGATGGTGCCATGGGCGGGATCGAACTCGACCGGGAATTTGTGCGCCCAGTGCTTGCACAATTGCTGCAGGTAGCGGCTGGCATGCTCGGTGGCAATATCGGCACGGCTGGTCGGCATGAATGAATTCTCCTGGTAAGCGCCGGCCTCGGCGGGCAGGCGCGATAAGCAGGTAGACAGGTGCCGTCGATCAGAACGGCAAAGGCGGCCGGCTTGTCCGCATGGCCGCCCCACTCAAGATGGCGTGATCGCTACCAGGTGCCGGTGTTCGGCATCGAGGCCCAAGGCTCGGCTTTGGGCTTCGCCGGTCCCTTTTGCAGCAGTTCGATCGAAATGCCGTCCGGCGACTTGACGAAGGCCATATTGCCGTCGCGCGGCGGCCGATTGATGATGACGCCGTTGTCCATCAAATGCTGGCAGGTGGCGTAGATGTCGTCGACCTCATAGGCGAGGTGGCCGAAATTTCGCCCGCCCTTGTAGTCTTCCGGATCCCAATTGTAGGTCAGTTCGATTAGCGGCGCCTTGTCGGCGATGCCGCTTTGCTCGTCTTCCGACGCGGCGAGGAAGATCAGCGTGAAGCGGCCTTGCTCGTTTTCGTAGCGGCGCACCTCCTTGAGGCCGAGCTTGTTGCAGTAGAAGTCAAGCGAGGCATCCACGTCGGCGACGCGGACCATGGTGTGCAGATAGCGCATGAGGATTCCTCGTGAATTGCATTGCGGTGCAACATAGGGTCGACCCCGTCAAAGGGCAATCATGCGGCAGCGCGCAATGCCGGCAAAGAACAAATCCGGTATTCACCCCATTGAACCGTGAAAAAAGGCACGGCAGGTCTTGCACACACCGGAAGCGGCAGTGTTAATCTGGTCCCCAAGAATCAGTTGCGGTGTTCTTTAAAAGAGGGGGCATTCTTATGGGGGAAAAGGCCTCTTTCATGGGGCGGGACGAACCTCTAGGCGATGCCTTGCAGCGTGACGAAGGCGGTGACGCCGCCGACCTGCTCGAAATTGCCGGCGTGATCAAGTGGTTCGATGTGGCCAAGGGTTATGGTTTCATCCTCCCGGATGACGGCATTTCGGGCGACATCCTCCTCCATGTGACGTGTCTTCGAAAGGACGGCTTTCAGACGGCCCTGGAGGGCGCGCGCGTGGTCTGCCTCGTCAAGCATGGCGACCGCGGATTGCAGGCCTTCCGGGTGCTCTCCATGGATCTCACCACAGCGGTTCATCCGGCCGAGATGCAGGAGCAGCGCACCCATGTCGCGGTGACGCCGGAAAGTGGTCTCGAACGCGCTTTGGTGAAGTGGTTCAACCGCACCAAGGGTTTTGGTTTTCTGACCCGCGGCGAGGGCACCGAGGATATCTTCGTCCATATGGAAACCTTGCGCCGCTACGGCATCACCGAGCTTCGGCCCGGCCAGGTCGTGCTGGTTCGTTTCGGACGCGGCGACAAAGGCCTTATGGCCGCCGAAATTCACCCCGATATGGGGACCTTGCCGGTCTCGCACTAGGACGATTTCCGGCTGAGGATTTCGAATGGCTCACAGGAACTGGCTGGCGGCGGGCGTGGTGTGCGCCGTGATTGCCGTCATCGTCGCCGCAGGCGCCTTCTTCTATTCCGAAAGGCCGACCGCGGCGGACAGTCGGGCGATGATCCTTGCGGTCGACCCGACGCCACTGGTCGTGGTGACGAAAGGCGGCGATCGCTCCTTTTCCATCGAAATCGCCGACACCGATCCAGAGCGCGAAGCCGGTTTGATGTATCGCCAAGACATGCCCGACGATCACGGCATGCTGTTCGTCTTCGAGATGCCACAGCAGGTCAATTTCTGGATGCGGAACACGCCGATGCCGCTCGATCTGATCTTTGTCGGCCAGGACGGCAAGATCCGGGCGATCAAGCGCGGTGAGCCGCAATCCGACGCCGTTATTTCGCCAGGTGTCCCGGTACGTTTCGTGCTCGAACTCAAGGCCGGCACGGCCGCCAGCAACGGCATCGAATATGGCGACCTGGTGCGCCATCCGGCCGTGGGCACAGCGTCTAGCCCCGGCGTGCCGCCCGCCGACAATGGCGATGCGCCCAATGGCGGCGGCGGTTGAGTGGGCAGGCGGGATCGCCGATGCAGCTTTTCACCCACGACGGCTTCGACATTGCCTTCCTCGACCGCCAGCCGGCATCGGGCGAGGGCGACCCGGTCCTCATGATCCACGGCTTCGCTTCGAGCCACTATGTCAATTGGGTGTCGCCCGGCTGGTTCAAGACGCTGAACGATGCCGGTTACCGCGCCATCGCCTTCGACAACCGCGGCCATGGTTCGTCTTCGAAGAGCTATGAGGAGGCCGATTATACGCCGGCGAAGATGGCTTCGGATGCCGCCGCCTTGCTCGACCACCTCGGCATCGAGCGCGCCCATGTCATGGGCTATTCGATGGGCGCGCGCATCGCGGCGTTCCTGGCGCTGTCGGATCCGGACAAGGTGGCGACGCTGGTTTTCGGGGGTCTTGGCATCGGCATGATCGATGGTGTCGGCGATTGGGATCCGATCGCCGCGGCCCTGCTTGCCGATGATCCGGCCGCGACAAGCCATCCGCGTGGCCGATCGTTTCGCGTCTTCGCCGACCAGACCCGCAGCGATCGCCGTGCGTTGGCCGCCTGCATTGCCAAATCGCGCGAACTGCTGAGCGAGCAGGATATTGCCCGCATTGCCCAGCCGACGCTGGTCGCTGTCGGCACGACCGACGACATTGGCGGCTCGCCTGATGAACTCGCGGCGTTGATGCCGAACGCCAGGGCCTTTCACATCTTGGGCCGCGACCACATGCTGGCTGTCGGGGACAAGACCTTCAAGCAGCGTGTGCTGGAGTTCTATGCCGAAAATCCGCTCTGAGCGGACGGCGAGGGGGGCGGGACGTGACTGCCCTCAGCCTGTGGTGAGAGCCGCCAGCGACCGCGTCATGTTTTCGCGGGCCTGGCGTTCAAAGCGTTGCCGGAATTCCTCCGTGTGGAAAATGTGTGGGCGGGAGAGGAAATTCCTCAGCACGGCACTGCGCCCGGCCCGCCACATCGGCCCCTCCACCCAGGCGTACTCGCGTCGCACGGCGCGCTCGTAGGCGTCGAAGGCGTCCGGCGCGGCACCCAGGATCGACAGATCCATATCGAGGAAAAGACTTGCGTCCCGTGTGCTCGTCGCGTCGTCAAACGGCGGCACCTGGTGTGTGGCGGTGGCGACGATCATCGCCGAGATGCGGTTGAGGCGGGAAGAGTCCGCGCGGCCCGCTAGCTTCTTCTCGGCAAGGGCAGCACTTTGCGCCTCATTGTCCTTGGCCTTGCTGTCATAGATGGCATCGTGGAACCAGATTGCCGCTTCGACGGCTCCGGGGTCGCCGAGCGCCGCTCGATAGTCACCTGCAAGCGCCAACATCGCCTCGATATGGGCAAGGTTGTGGTAGTGGCGGCCTGGTTCCCGGTAGAGTGCTGAAAGCTCGCTCTTCAGAGCGTCGTCGATCAAGGGTTCGTTTTCCATGGCTGCTTGAATTCCCGCGAACCAAATCCATTTGACAATGCATTGAGGAAAATTGAGTTCAATCGTGCTATGATCTGGCTTATATGTGCGGCCGGACAACAGGCAAGCACAACAGGCAAGCCCGGCAGGGCGCAGGACGAGACGGCGATGAACAGCATCAGCATTTCCCGACACGGCGCATTGAAGCCGGTCGACCCGATCTGGCGTTCGATCCGCGACGAAGCGATGGAGGCTGTCAACCGCGACCCATTGCTCGCCGCGTTCCTCTATTCGACCATCCTCAACCAGGACAGCCTGGAGGAAGCGGTCATCCATCGCCTGGCCGAACGGCTGGCGCATCAGGACATCGGCTCCGATCTCATCCGCCAGACCTTCAAATCCATGCTGGCCGACGACAAGGACTGGCCGACGACCGTGCGCGTCGACATCCAAGCCTATTACGACCGCGATCCGGCCTGCGACCGCTTCATCATGCCAGTGCTCTATTTCAAGGGTTTTCACGCCATCCAGACGCACCGCCTGGCGCATTGGCTGTGGAGCCAGGGCCGCAAGGATTTCGCGCTCTATCTGCAGAGCCGCTCGTCCTCGGTCTTCCAGACCGACATCAACCCGGCCGCGCGTATCGGCAAGGGCATCTTCATCGACCACGCCACCGGCCTTGTGGTCGGCGAGACCGCGGTGATCGAGGACGATGTGTCGATATTGCATGGCGTGACACTGGGCGGTACCGGCAAGGCCGGCGGCGACCGTCATCCCAAGATCCGCTACGGCGTGCTGATCGGCGCTGGTGCCAAGATCCTCGGCAACATCGAAATCGGCCATTGCTCGAAGATTGCGGCAGGCTCGGTGGTGCTGTCGCCAGTGCCGCACAACAAGACGGTTGCCGGCGTACCGGCCCGCGTCGTTGGCGAGACCGGCTGCGATCAGCCGTCGCGCCAGATGGACCAGCTTCTGCCGTCGCAGACGATGGATCAGGTCGTCAGCTTCGACATCTGATTTTCACAAGGCCGCCGCCTGCTGCCGGATTCCGGCCGCGGGCATGAGCGGCGGTTGTCTCGCCTTATCAGGCCGCTTGCCTTTACATCGCCATTGTCGACGTGTCAGAAGCGCGCTCGAACGAGCAAGCCCGATGATCGGAGAAGACTGTTGAAGCCGGACGAAATCAGAAAGCTGGACGCCTATTTCAAGCGCGTCTTCCAGAACCCAAAGCTCGAGGTCAAGGCACGGCCGCGCAAGGAAGATTCAGCCGAGGTCTATGTCGGTGACGAATTCCTCGGCATCGTCTTCAAGGACGAGGACGACGGCGACTACAATTTTTCGATGGCTATCCTCGACATCGATCTGGCCTGAGCCAGCACCTTGCGCTTGGCCGGCTGCGCCTCGAATGCGGCCGGCCAGCCAGGTTTCCCGACGCTTTCCTAATGTCCTGTTTTCAGGACACGCCCGGCTTCGGTGGCAATCGACGCGTCAAGCGTCTGCCAATCTCCCAGAAACCCCCTTGGGAAGCGATAGGTGAGGCTGAGCTCGTCGCCGACCTGGATGTCGCGCTCGCACGGCGCAAGCGATTCGTCGGCACTCGGCCCGCTCAGGCAACGCGCCACGAACGGGTCCTTGCCGGGGCGCTCGGCGACAACCAGCACCTCGTTCAAATAGCCTGATTTCTCGTTGAAGCCATATACGGTCGTGCCGCCAGGCCCCGCAATGCCGGGTTTGGTGATCAACGCGCTGTATATCGGCGCGAAGCGACCACTCATGTCACGCGACATCATCCGCTGTTCGAAGGAAAGGAAGACGATGTTCTTGACAGCACCGGTGTGGTTGAAATCGTCGCGCGTGGCTTCGCTGTAGCCGTCCATCTGGGGATAGCGCAGATAGAGATCGAGCCGCGAGGCGATACCGTCGCGCCGGGCCTGGGCGAAACGGATGGCGTTGGCCGGCACGGCAATGACATTGTTGCCGATCACCACCTGGTGGATTGTTACGTCGTCGGTGTATCCGGCCATGGCGATCGAATGGCCGAACCATTTGCCGCCGAGGCTGATCGCTACCGACAGCAGGGCCAGCGCCGCGAACGCGTAGAGCACCCGCTTCATCAGCCTGGAATCGACCACGGTGAGTTCGTTGGCGAGCGCTGCCTGTTTCATCTCAGTTCTTGGATCTCCGGCCGCCTCGATGTCCCTGGGCGGCACACATCGCACGGCATGGCTTTTGCAGCCTTCATGGAACGACTGTGCAATTTCATGGTAAATGGGAAGTTAAGATGGGACCGCTGGAACTCACGCTCTTCGCTTTTGTCGTCGGGTTGACCGCCTGTGGGCTGGCCGGATCGGCCATGGAGCTGGTTTCGGGTCGCAAGGTCGCTTTCACGGAACCCTATGTGTCGCCGTCCCATATCTTGCGCTCGCTGCTCGCCACCGCGTGTGCCGGCCCTTTCATGCTGGTCAACGATGCGATCGATGCCCGGCGCGAGCGCCGCATTTCGATGATGGCGCTGATGTCCTGCGGCTGCACGGCGATTGCCTGGTCCTTGGCGCTGGGCGTGGTCGTGCTTGCCATTGCCTCATGGACGATCCGTCTCCTAGGCTCCGACTTGCCAGGCTGAGACGATTCGGAGACCAAGACATGCCGCTCTACGCGATCGATGGAACGGGGCCCAGTTTCGCGGATGTGCAGACCAACTGGATCGCGCCCGATGCGACGCTGATCGGCGACGTTCGGGTCGGCCGCAATGCCGGCTTCTGGTTCGGCGCCGTCATTCGCGGCGACAATGAGCCCATCGTCATCGGCGCCGACACCAATGTGCAGGAACATACGGTCATGCACACCGATCCCGGCTTTCCGCTGACGATCGGGGAGGGCTGCACGATCGGCCATCGCGCCTTGCTGCATGGCTGCACGATCGGCGACAACAGTCTGATCGGTATGGGCGCCATCGTGCTGAACGGCGCGAAAATCGGCAGGAATTCGTTGGTCGGTGCGGGTGCGCTGGTCACCGAAGGCAAGGAATTCCCGGACAATTCGCTGATCGTCGGCTCGCCTGCCAAGGCAATCAGGGTGCTGGACGACGCGGCCGTGGCGAAGTTGCGCGGCTCGGCCGCACACTACGTTGCCAATGGCAAGCGCTTCAAGGCGGGCTTGAAGGAGGCCTGAGGCCAGTTTGGCTTTCATCGCGGCCTAACTCACCGGCGGTTGGAGCCGGGCCCGGCTATCGCATCGCGCAGCAAGGACGCACCGGCGTCAAAGCCGGCAATGTCGGCCTCCTCTATGGCTGTCCTGTAGTGATCGATGCGGGTTTCGAGCGTCTGGTCGGCGCCGGCCGCCAAAAGCAGGCGGATCGCATCGACGCTGCCGATGGCCACCGAATAGTGAAGCGGCGTCCAGTCGTTCACACCCCGCATGTTGGGGTCGGCACCGCCCTCGATCAATACCCGCAAGATGTCCAGCCTGTCGGTCCGGTCGGTGGACAGCGCCGCGATGAAAGACGGAAACCCGCCGTGATCCTGATAATTCGGATCCGAGCCCGCATCCAGCAAGGTCGAGATGAAGCCGACCGGGCTCCAATAGATCGCATATTCCAGCGGATGCCCGAGCCCGAGCTCAAACGGCATTCGCTCGTCGAACCAGCGGGGCGAGCCACCCAAAGCCATGCCGAGGCCATCGAAATCGCCCGCCTTGAAGGCATCGTCGATGGCCTTGTACAGGCGATGGCGCTCGCAGCGATCTTCCGGGATTTCCAACATCGCGGTGATCCAGAGGTGGAACTGACGGCCTACAGTGCGCCGTTCTCCTGCCGGTGGAAAGGCGGGACGATTCGACTGAATGAGATTGAGATATTCCAGCCTGTCTGCGAACGGTCATCGCCAGAAATGGCGGAGCCGGCCCGGGGACGGGGCCGGCTCCTTTCACCCGGTCGTTGGGGACGGGGAGGGTGGGGACTCGACCGGGTTTCTCCTTAGGCGCTTCGCACTCATGCGGCGCGCTTGATCTGTGATATCTAGCGGACGCTCGCGACCGCGTCGGAGCGGCCGTCGTTGATCGTCACCCAAACGCCGGAATTCTGGTCGGACTGGCGCTTGAGATAGGTGTAGTCGGTGTCCGTCCAGGACAGGACCTTGGTCTCCAGATTGTCGAGGATGAATTCTCCCAGGCTGGTGCGCACGGTCAGCACCGCGTGACCGTCGCCATTCGGCTGGCGCGCGACGGTCATCAGCAGATTGCCGGCGGGCACGCCCGCATCCATCAATTCGCGACGCTTCTCCAGCGCGTAATCCTCACAATCGCCATAGCCATTATCCGGATAGGCCCAGTATTCCTCGACACCGTAGTTCTCCATGTCGGTGCGCGGCTTGATGCGGGTGTTGACGGAATTGTTGACGTTGACGATCGTCGCCCACAGCTTGCGGGTCAGCTCGACCGGCGCGCCCTTGGCGGTCCTTTCGCTGCATTCGCCAGCTATGCGCTGGCAGAACTCATAATGGCCAACAGGCTGCGTGGTACGTCCGCCGGTGTGCATATAGGCCGGTCCCGCGGCATATGCTGATCCCCAAGCGGAAAGCTGCATCGCCATTGCCACCAGCAACAGCTTGCGCCTCGTTTTCTTCATTGTTGTAGTCTCCCCGTTCGAAGGAGACATTGCCACATGTGGATTTATTTGAGGCAAAAGCACGAAGTAGATATTGAGTAAAACGCCAGTAGAATAAACATAAAATTTGAATCATTTGAGTATTAAATCATTTGGGCTTTCGAAGCTGGTCCTCGGGCTCGATGTCATGCAGGCCTTGCAGGCAACGGCCTCGAGCCTGGCTGAAACATCTCAATCGGCGATGTCGCGAACGCAAAAACCGGCCGCAAAGGGCCGGCTTCATTAAGCGTTGCTGGTCTTGTCAGACGCGCGGCGCGTTGAATTCGGAATCGAGCGTTTCGGGACGCTGGATGACGGCGAATTCGATGGCGACGCCATCCTCGAAGTGGCGGACGACCTGCCCGCGCATGGTGCCCAGCATGACCTGGATGCCGATTGCCGGCTTGACGTCGATCTCGACCGCGGCGCCGGAAAGCGACAGGTCGATGATACGGCACTGGTACTGGCGGCCATCGGTGAGCTGCAGAACGCTGGTCGGATTGCGCGGCGCGACGCGCTCGTGGCGACGGTCTTCCGGCAGGTCGAGTTCATGCTTGTTGGCAAGCCAGGTCAATTGCGCGGCAAGCTTGTCCTTCTTGCGATCCGACGCGATGACGGTCATTGCGAAACCGTCCTGCAAGGTGCGCGTGACGACACCTTCGATGCGGCCGATATGATCGATGTAGGCGATGACTTTTTCGCCGGGCATGCCGATGCGGTCGGTGCGAAATGCTACATTGCCCGGCGACATGTCGACGACCTGGCAGGGGTGCTCGGTGCGGTCTTCCAGCATGAAGCGCCCGTAAATCTTGACGCGGACGCGCTGAAAGTTACGCCTTTCAGCTTGGGACGGCGCATAGTCGATCGCCGCTGACCTCATGACTGCCTTCACCCTGTTTGCGTCCCACGCGTCCATGCGAGAACTTCATCAAAGAAGTACAACAAAGCAGGTTAACAAAGGGGAAAAGCGGGCGCTTTTAGGCTCGTCCCCTTGTATGTATGTCGTTGTTCCAAGACCGCTGCGCACTTTTGGGCGACATTACCGAGACGCGAAACTGCGGATTATTCCTCGCGCCCGCCATCGAAGACGACGAGATGACGGATGCGGCGCGCCCGGCCGAGCGCCGAGATCGTCTCGGGTGCCCCGAGGTCATTGGGAACGAGCGAGGGAACATCGATCGCCGGACGGTTGTTCAGGAGCTCCTTCTCCGGGTCGATGACGCGGATCGAATCGATCAGCGCGTCGGTGATCGGGTCGGCGCCCAGCCAGAAGGGCTTCTCCACGGCACTGACGACGCCCAGGCAGCGCGGATTTTCGACGCCGCCGTCAAGCGGCAAAGCGAGCAGCTCGAACTTGTTGGAGCGCCCGTTGCGGCTGAAGCCCTCATAGGTGATGAGCACGACCGACTTCTGCTCGAAGACACCATGGATCAGCCGCGAGACGAGCCGCTGATCCTTCTCGCGCCACAGCGATGGAAAGGAAAACCCCTTGAGTTCGCGGCCATAGCAGGCGCAAAGCCTGGTGCCGGCCAGCCGGAACACGGCTTGCCCGCGCGTGTCCCGTTCCAGGATAAAGGTGTCGGCCAGCAGCGACTTGATATCGGCCGGCTCGACCTCCGAACGCTTCGGGGCAGGGCGTCCGTCACGCAGGCGATTCCAATAGTGGAACAGCGTGATCGATCCATTCTGGTTCATATTATGCTGCTCCGCGCAATCTGTCGTCTGATGTCCCATCGGTGAACAGAAGGGCGCCCTCCGATGACCTACATGCGTTGCGGAGCAGGAAGCGTGCCAGCGTCGTTAACACTTGTTCACGGGTCGGGGCCGTTAAGGTTAACAAGTGGTTTACGTTGCATCGAAGCAAGCCCCGTGGCACACAAAAACCACTCCAGAAGCGGTCGTTTCGCGACGATCGGCAGCACTTCAGTCAGAGTTTTAGGGGAGCAGGGGGCTCGACCAGCCGTTCAGGGGAAACCTTGAACGGCTTCTTTTTTGATTCGCGCCCAGCGATTCGGGGTTAACGGCGGGCTGAGATTTCCGCTCGCCGCGATGCTGGAACAATCCCGACGATCGACAACGCGGCATCGCCCAAGCCTGCGACAAGCAACGGCAACATTTGCCAATCACGCGCTTCGAAAGAGAAAAATCTGCGTTCCGAACGGCTCGATTGCCGCTGTACTCTTGCGCATTCGCTCCTTGAGGCGCGACGGCGGCGATCCCGCGGTCGGAGACGCGCCTTGTCGGCGTTATTTTCTGGGGACCTTCATGAAGACTTCCGTTCTTGGACTGATCACCGCCAGCCTGCTCGCCTGTGCCATTCCGGCCGGGGCCGCCGGGTTGGCCGGAGCGCCGGCGCCCTTCGACAAGGGCGGCGTGAAGGTGGCACTCGTCACCTTCATCTCCGCCGGCGATTTCTTTCAGGCCTACCAGGCCGGTGCGACGAAACAGGCGAAAGCGCTCGACATCGATCTCACGGTCTTTTCCGGCCGGCAGGATGCGGCGGCACAACGTGACCAGATCGAACAGGCGATCAATCTCGGCGTCCAGGCGATCATCATCGACCATGGCCAGCCGGAAGCTTTAAAGGATGTCGCGCAGAAGGCCCTCGACGCCGGCATCAAGGTTGTGGCTTTCGACGTCGATCTCGGCAATCCGAAAATCCCGCAAGTCGAACAATCCGATCACGAGTTGGCCAAGGCGTCCCTCGGCCAGGCCCTCAAGGACAACGGCACCTCATTCCAGGCGGGTTATGTCTACGTCGCCGGTTTCGCGCCGCTCGACCGTCGCAATGAAATCTGGGAGGAGACCAAGAAGGCCAATCCCGGGATCGTCGAGAAAGCCCGCTGGGGAACGGTCAATGATACGACCGCGGTGTCGACCGCCGACCAGACCAAGGCGGCGTTCCAGGCCAATACCGACATCAGCGTCGTCTTTGCCCCCTATGACGAGTTCGCGCGCGGCGTGAAACTCGCCACCGATGAGCTCGGCATCTCGAACAAGGTGAAGATCTATTCGGCCGATGTGTCGACCGCCGATATCACCGAGATCACCGCGGAAGGCAGTCCATGGGTCGCCACCGCGGCCACCAACCCGGCCGTCGTAGGCGCCGTTTCGGTGCGGGCGGCGGCAAAGCTGATCGCGGGAGAGGATCCCGGCCACAACATCGTCGTCAGGCCGGTCCTGCTGACACAGGAGGAGCTGCGCAAGAACGGCATCAAGACGATCGAGGATCTCGATGCCAAGTTGCCCGCTTTTGGTCAGAGCGACGCAGCGACCGCAAGCTGGATCCCCACCAACTGACCTTTTCTCCCCTCCCTCGTTTCGCCGCGAAGGAGGGGAGATAACGCCTGTGCCGGCGTGAACTATCGTTTCTTTCCCAGGCCGAACGTCAGCGCCAGAGCGCCAACCAGCACGACGCCCTTGACGAAATCTTGCGTGTAATAGGGCGCGTTCAGCATGGTGAGGCCGTTCAGGAGGACGCCGACGAAGATTGCGCCGGCCACAGTGCCGATCACATGCGGGCGACGCTTGTCGAGCACGGCATATCCGATCAGCGAGGCGGCCACCGCATCGAGCAGGAGCGAGTTGCCGGCTGAGACATCGCCTCGGCCGACACGCGAAGCGACGATCAGACCTCCCAGCGAAGCAAGAGTGCCGGACAGGATATAGGCCCAGAGCCGGTATGCCTTGGTCGGCGCGCCGGATAGATGCGCGGCCGTTTCGTTGCCGCCGATCGCATAGAAGACGCGGCCCCAGCGCGTACGCTCCATCAGAAACCAGGCGAGGACGGCGACGACCGCCATGACCACGACAGACAAGGGGATCGTGTCGAAGAGCCGCGACCGGCCGAGGATCAGGAAGGCTGGATCGTAAGCGCCAGTGACCGATGAGCCGTCGGGAAGCACCATCCCGGCGGTGATCGAGCGGCCGCCTGTCGGGATCAGCTGCAGGCCGGCGAGCAGGAACATGGTCGCCAGCGTGGCGAGAAGATCGGGGACGCCGACACGCACGATCAGCAGCCCGTTCAAGAGGCCTATGAAGGCGCCCATCAGCAGGACCAGCACCATGGTCTCAGCCGCGTCCAGCTGCCAGACGACCATGGCGTAGCTCGCCGCCATCACTGACGAGGCGGCGATACTGCCTACCGAGAGATCGAAGCCGTCGGCCGACATTGTGATCGAGACCCCGACGCCGAGGATCGCCACGACAGAAACCGCCTGCAGGATCGAGAACAGGTTGGCCGAGCGGATGAAGGCGGGCTGTGCATACCAGAAGCCGATCACCATCAGTGCCAGCAGCACGAAGAGCGCGTAGCGGCGCGTCTCCCGAAAGAACGATGTGCGCGGGGCGGCCGGTTGCTCGGTCGTCAGGTTCGTCATCGATGATCTCCGGCCTTTTCGCTCTCGACCTTGCCGATCTGGTCTGTCAGCGAGCCATGGCCGTCACCGGCCTCGTGAAGTGAATGATCGCGCATGACGAGGATGCGGTCGGCAACCTCCAGTGCCTCTTCGGTGTCGCTTGTCGCGATCAGCGTGGCGGAATCGCTCTGGCTGTTGCGGATAGCGGCGATCAGGTCGGCACGCGCGCCGACGTCGACGCCTTGGAAAGGCTCGTCGAGCAACAGCAGCCGGCAAGGTGCCGCTTGCCAGCGGGCGAGCACGACCTTCTGCTGGTTGCCGCCGGAAAGCTCATCGAGTGTGTCGTCGGGTCCGCGCGCCTTGATGCCGAGCCGGGCGATCGCCTCGGAGGCGACCTTGCGCTCGCGCGCGGCCCGCAGCAGACCGCTGGGAAACCAACGCCGCAGATGCGGCAGGGCGATCGTGCCGGCAATCGAGGCGCCCGGAATCTCGGCTGGCAAAAGCGACGATGCCCAGCGATCTTCGGCGACCATGAAGACGCCGTTTTCGATCGATCGCGCCGGTCCGTTCGAAAGCCACGGTTTCCCATCGAGCACGAAGCTGCCCTGCGCCAGCATTTCCAGGCCGAAAAGCGCGCGCAGCAGCCGGCTCTTGCCCGAGCCGAGCGTGCCGGTCAGCGCGACGACCTCGCCGGAGCGCAGGTCGAGATCGAAAGGCCGCGCACCGGGAATCAGCCGCGCGCCCTTGATGGAGGCGACGATCGGGGCCGTCGATGTTTTGCCGTCGTGGATAGCGGCTTCCAATGTTCGGCCGATCATGGCCGCAACGGCGGCAGGGAAATCGATCGGCTTAGCAAAAGCGCCGACGATGCGGCCGCCGCGCATGACGACGGCGCGGTCGGCGATGGCGGCAAGGTCGCCAAGCCTGTGCGAGATGTAGAGGATTGCCATGCCGCCGGCCCGCAGCCGCCGGATGATGGCGAAGAGCCGGTCCGCTTCCGTGGCCGAGAGGCTGGATGTAGGCTCGTCGAGAATGAGGACCGAGGCCTTGGCCGCTACGGCGCGGGCGATGGCGACCAATTGCCGTTCCGCCGGCCGCAGATCGACGAAGTCGCGGTCGAGCGGCAGGTCGAGATCGATCAGCGCCGCGATGGCGCGCGCACGCCTGCGGATCGACGCGGCCGAGACGAAGAAGCGCCCGCCGGGCTGGCAAAGTTCATCGAGCAGAAGATTCTCGGCGACCGTCAATCCAGCGGCGCCGGCCTGGTCCGTCGCCTGATGGACGGTCGCGATGCCGGCAGCCTTGGCGGCGCTGGGCGAGGCGAAGGCGACGAACCTGCCGCCAAGCGTGATCGTTCCCGCGTCGGGCACATGTGAGCCCGAAAGGATTTTCACCAGCGTCGACTTGCCGGCGCCGTTGGCGCCCATCAGCGCCACCACCTCCCCGGCCGCGACGGCAAGATCGGCTCCGGCGAGCGCGCGCGTCGGCCCAAAAGATTTCTCGATCCCGGCGACAGCGACGGCAATGGGGGCGGCGGTGAGGGACAAGTGGTTCAGCCGGTTATGGATTGGGTGAGAACTGAGAAAGGCAGGCAAGCCAACGGGCACGGTCGCGCCTGTCAACCGCCATATTCCATGATTGCCAGCCCGGCATTGTAATCGAGCGAATAGATGATGCCATTGGCGTCGACGAACACGTCGGTCGACTGGATCACTCGTGGCCGGTTCGGACGCTTGTCGACCATGCGGCTGGGAGCCGGCGGTACCAGCGCTCCTGTCTCCTTCGGCCGATAGGGGTCGGAGATGTCGAAAACGCGCACCCCTGCATTCTGGTAGGTTGCAAAGATCAGCGTGTCGGACACGAAGCTGCCCGGTCGGTTCTCATGCAGATTGTGCGGGCCGAAATGTCCGCCCTTGGCAGTGTAGTCGGTTTCATCCGGGGTCGGCAGCGTCGAGATCGAAATCGGGTTCGCCGGATCGCGTATGTCGAAGATCCAGGTATGCTTGCGCCCATCCTCCTCATGGTCGAGCACGGCCTCGTCGGCGACGACGAGCAGACCGCGCTTGACCAGCGGTAACGCCGAATGCGTGCCGCCTCCATAGGGCGGCGACCAGTTCTTGTGGGTGATCAGCTTCGGCAGGGCAGGGTCCGCGACATCGAGGACGGTCAGCCCGCCGTCGCGCCAGCAGGCATAGGCGGTGTCGCCTTCGACGACCGCATGATGCAACGCGTAGCGTCGGCCGTCGGGCCAGCCCGGTGTCTCGCCGCCGGCGAGATGCATGCGGGGTATCCACCAGCGACCGGCCTCGACGGGCCGTGTCGGGTCTTGAAGGTCGACAGTGAGCAGAATGTAGTCGCTGTAGCCGTCGAGAAGCGCCGACACATAGGCGTAGCGCCCACCGACATACCAGATGCGATGAATACCGATGCCATCGACCGGGAAGAAGCCGATCTGGCGAGGCTGCGTTGGTTTCGAGATATCGTAGATGGCCATTCCGGCCGACCAGGTCCGCGCCGAGCCCGAACCGGAAGCGGTGCCGATCGTCTCGCCGATCGACTTGGTGTAGTAGACCTTCTCATCGAAGGCGAAAGCAGCATCGGCGAACAGATCGCGCGCATGGACGACCAGCAACAGGTCTTCATGCGTCTGCAGATGGATCGTCCAGGTATTCGGTGGCGCCGGCACGAACACGGTCCCGCCCGGATTCTTGGGATCGCGCACATCGATGATGGAAAAGCCCTGCGACCAGGGATGCGCGACATAGGCGAAGCCCCGATGCACCATCACCTGCAATCCGTCCGGCCGCCCACCCTGATCGGAATGACCGATCAGGCGCATGTTGCTGAAATAGTCGGGGGTTGGGACAGAACTCATGATCGTCTTTCGCAAGGTCAGACCGGCGCCTCCTGCCTGTCGGAGTGGGTGGAGGCGCAGATGCGGTCGCCGTCGGGCATTCCAGCCTGATCATCCCCGGTCAGGCCGGGGATGATTGTTCGGATTGCTGATTGTCTGAAGGAAAATGTCGGATTTCAATTGGACGCAGGTATCCAGGGTGCTTTTGCCGCGTCGCTGTCCTTGAAGGCCGGGAACTTCGCCTGCAGGTCCTCGATCGTCTTGATGTTGTTGTCGACGAGATCCTTCCTGGTGACGAGCGTCGGCTGGATCAGCACGGAATGGCCGGGATTCTGTCCGGCGATCAGCTGGGCAAGTGTACGCACCGAAGCCTCGCCGACCACGGCCGGATTGGTTGCCGCCGTCGCCACCCACGGGCTGCTCGGTTCGAGAATGGCCTGGATGTCCGAGGTCGAGATGTCGACGCCGTAAATCTTGACCTTGTCGGCAACGCCAAGCTCGTCGATGGCGAGCTTCACGCCACGAGCGAATTCGTCCCATGGAGCGAAGACAACCGAAAGCGTTGGGTTAGCGGTGAGCACGGCCTTGGTCTGGTCCGCGACCGAAGCGGCGACGGTGTCGTTGACCACGCCCCAGGTGGCGACTTCCTTGATGCCTGGGTACTTCTTGCCGAAATCCTTCCAGACCGCGTAGCGGCGATCGAGCGGCGCGAAGCCGGCGACATAGAGGACGCCGCCATCGAATTTCTGGCCCTGGTCCTTGACCGCCTGGTCGAGCACGAGGCGCGCCATGTCGGCGTCGGACTGTTCGACCTGCGGGATCTTTGGATTGTCGAGATTGGTGTCGTAGGCCACCACCGGAATGCCGGCGTCAAGCGCCGCCTGTGCGACGTCCTTGATTGCTTCGGGCTGGCCGTTGTTGATGATGATGCCTTGCACGCCGAGATTGATCGCCTGCTGGATCAACTGTCGCTCGGTGTTGATGTCGTTGCGCGCCTGCGAGATGTTGGCCTCGATGCCAAGCGCGTCGGCCTGTCGCTTCACGCCGGCCTCGAATGCCTGGAGCCAGTCGCCGGAGCCGAGGAAGCTGACGACGGCAATCTTGACGCCGCCCTTGTCGAAGGGAGCTGGTGCGCCGGATATGCCCTGCGCCGAAGCGGCGGTGACGAGACTGGCGATGCCAGCGACGGCCAGCGAAAGAAGATGCTTGATCATGTGGAGACCCCTTTGGAATTGGCGGCATTCTAGGGAGGGGGATCATCGCTTCCGAGAACGCTCGTTGCGAGTTTTTCGCATCCCGGAGCATTTCCGCTTCGCTTCCTTTCGGTCTTTTAGCAAATGAAGGCGACCTGGTGCGGGGCATTCGCTGTCCGGGAAACAGAATTGTTCCAACGCGAGCATCCTTGCTCTAAAGGACGCGCAGGAATCCTGGATCAGATGCGCATGAGTGAACCGGCAGACCCTTCGGAAACGCAACAGGTGGACGACGCGCCGCCACGGCGGCGTGAGCCGGTGTTCAACCTGCCGCCGGTGGTGCTGGCGGTGATCGGCATTTGCGTCGCCGTCTATCTGCTGCAGCAATATGTGCTGAACGAAGCACAGCAGATGCTATTGCTGTACGACGGGGCTTTCATCCCGGTTCTCTACACCGGACAATACGGCTTCGACTGGTTCCTGTTTTCCCGGCCGTTCACCTATGCGTTCATGCATGGTGGCTTTGCCCATATTGCCATCAACATGGTCTGGCTTGCAGCCTTTGGCTCGCCGTTGGCAAATCGTTTGGGCACGCTCTGGTTCGCGCTGTTCTTTGCCGTAACCGGGCTGGCTTCGGTCGCGCTTTTCTGGGCGATGCATCCTTATGGAGAGGCGCCGCTGGTCGGTGCCTCGGGAGCCATATCAGGCATGATGGGAGCTGCGGCGCGGTTTGGTTTCCGCACCGATCGCTCGGCCGGCAAGGCTGCCTTCGCCGGTCCTGTGCTGCCGATCGCATTGGTATTGCGCTATCGCGGCGTCGTGATCTTCCTCGCCGTGTGGATGATCATCAATCTTGCCACCGGCCTGCTTGGCTTTGCCCCGGGTGTAGAGGGCCAGATCGCGTGGGAAGCCCATATTGGCGGCTTCGTCGCCGGCTTCTTCGGCCTGCGCTGGTTCGACAGGCGGTGGCAGGGGCCGGAATGGGAGAACACCGACCTCCGCACTTGAAATGCAACCGATCACGGCGCACGATATTCACTCTTATGTGAAAGCCGGTCAGGCTGGAACCGGCGGCAAAAAGCAGAGGAGGAAGCCATGACGGTGAAGGCAATTCTCGAGAAAAAAGGCCATGATGTGTTGACGCTCGGGCCGAACGAAAAGCTGAGCGAAGCCATTCGCATCCTGTCCGAACACAGGATCGGCGCGCTGGTCATCACCAATGGTGACCACAAGATCGTCGGCATTCTTTCCGAGCGCGACATTGTGCGGGTTCTGGCCAAGGAAGGCGGTGCCGCGCTCGATATAGCGGTGCGTTCGGCAATGACGCCAAAGGTGAAGATCTGCAACGAAAACCACACCGTCAACGAGGTGATGGAAATCATGACCCGAGGCCGTTTCCGCCATCTGCCGGTGGAAAAGGACGGCATGCTCGATGGCATCGTGTCCATCGGCGACGTGGTCAAGCGACGCATCGAGGATGTCGAGCGCGAGGCCGAAGAGATCAGGGCCTATATCGCCACCGCCTGAGCGGTGGAGGGAACCGCCGGCCGGAGCACCGACCGGCGGAGCCGTATCTACCTGTTGTCGAGTTCGCAACGGACGAGTTCCAGCCCACGCCGGGTGATGCGGTAGGGTCCACCGCCCGACGAAGAAACGGCCTTCTTCCGCTTCAGCTTTCGAAACATGTCGAGATCGACGCCCGGATAATGCCAGCCGTCACGGGTCAGGCATTTGACGGAGGCGATCCGCTTTTTCTCGTTCTTTTCGATTTCAATGCGTCCGCCCTGCGCGAGCAGGTGCAGAATGCGCTGTTCAATGCGCGAAATATCCATGGGGGAGTTTCCGGGAAAACAAAAAATGCCGCCGCCGCGAAACTTCACGGCACGGGGTTTCAGGTTTTCTGCCCTGCCTCGCTAGGAGGTCAGGGCCTTACCGGGACTGAGCGTAAGTGGACATCCACTCTCCATTGGGATGGGGCGTCCTATAGGCGAAAGCGGCTGAAAAGGCCAGTCCGTGGCTTTGCGCTTGTCTCGTTGAACGGTTTGCACTAGCGAAGTTGCACACCAAAATATGCGTAAACGCATAATCCGTAGTTCCAATACGCAGGCCACAATGTCCCTTATCGACACCCGCACGCCCGACGCCAAGCGCCTTGTTTCCGGTGCCACCGGCGACTGGGAGATCATCATCGGTCTCGAGGTCCACGCGCAGGTCACCTCGGAAGCAAAGCTGTTTTCCGGCGCCTCGACCGCCTTTGGAGCGGCACCCAACGCCAATGTCAGCCTGGTCGACGCGGCGATGCCGGGCATGTTGCCCGTCATCAACGAGGAATGCGTCAAGCAGGCGATTCGCACCGGCCTTGGGCTGAAGGCGCAGATCAACCACAAGTCGGTCTTCGACCGGAAAAACTACTTTTACCCCGACCTGCCGCAGGGCTACCAGATCTCGCAGTTCAAGCAGCCGATCGTCGGCGAAGGCACGGTGATCGTCTCGGTCGGTCCCGATCGCCAGGGCGAATTCGAGGACATCGAGGTCGGCATCGAGCGGCTGCATCTGGAGCAGGATGCGGGCAAGTCGATGCATGACCAGCATCCGACCATGTCCTATGTCGACCTCAACCGGTCGGGCGTGGCGCTGATGGAGATCGTCTCGAAGCCGGATATGCGCTCGGCCGACGAAGCCAAGGCCTATGTCACCAAGCTGCGCACCATCGTGCGCTATCTCGGCACCTGCGACGGCAACATGGACGAAGGCTCGATGCGTGCCGACGTCAACGTCTCGGTACGCAAGCCGGGCGGTGAGTTCGGCACGCGCTGCGAGGTCAAGAACGTCAATTCGATCCGCTTCATCGGCCAGGCCATCGACTACGAGGCACGCCGGCAGATCGCCATCCTCGAGGACGGCGGCAAGATCGACCAGGAAACGCGGCTGTTCGACGCCGTCAAGGGCGAGACCCGTTCGATGCGCTCGAAGGAAGAGGCGCACGACTACCGCTATTTCCCCGATCCGGATCTTCTGCCGCTGGAATTCGACCAGGCGTATGTCGATGCGCTGGCCAGGGAGTTGCCGGAACTGCCGGACGACAAGAAGGCGCGGCTGATTTCGTCTCTCGGTCTTTCGACCTATGACGCCTCGATCCTGGTTTCGGAAAAGCCGATCGCCGACTATTTCGAGAAGGTCGCCGCCGGCCGCGACGGCAAGCTCGCCGCCAACTGGGTCATCAACGATCTGCTCGGACAATTGAACAAGGCCGGAAAAGGCATTGAAAACGCTCCGATTTCGCCTGATCAGCTGGGCGCGGTCATCGATCTCATCAAGGATGGGACCATCTCCGGCAAAATCGCCAAGGACCTGTTCGAGATCGTCTGGACCGAGGGCGGCGATCCGCGCCAGCTGGTCGAAAGCCGTGGCATGAAGCAGGTCACCGACACCGGCGCCATCGAGAAGGCGGTCGACGAGGTCATCGCTGCCAACCCCGACAAGGTCGAGCAGGCGCGCGCCAAGCCGAGCATGGCGGGCTGGTTCGTTGGCCAGGTGATGAAGGCGACCGGCGGCAAGGCCAACCCACAAGCGGTCAACGATCTCGTCAAGGTCAAGCTGGGCATCGAGTAGGGCCGTGTTCGTCCGCACCGCCGGGGAGCGCGACCTTGCTGCCGTGCGGACGCTGTTGGTCGAGACTTGGCATGCGACCTATGACGCCATTTACGGCGCTGCCAAGGTGACCGAGATCACCGATGAATGGCACTCGATTGCCTCGCTTCGTTCGCGGCTGACACGGCCGAATTCGGAGTTCCTGGTGGCCGATGACGGCAAGCGCATCGGCGGCATGGCTTTCGCCGCCGCCACCGCGGATGCGAAGGTCATCCTGTTGAACCAGCTTTACGTCCATCCGGACTGCCAAAGGCGCGGCATCGGGCAATCGCTGCTCGACGAGATCGAGGACAGTTTCCCGGAAGCGCAAGTGCTGCGCGTCGAGGTCGAGGAGGCCAATAGCGGTGCCATCGCCTTCTACCGATCGAAAGGGTTTCTGCCCGTCGGCGCCGCGGCGGAATCCCGCGACAGCTCAAGGCCGACGATGCTGAGTTTTGAGAAGCCGCTCGGCTAGATCGGCGTGTCCGGTCGCCAATTGTCTCGCGTTTTTGATTTGACCTGCCGCCGCAGGCGTATCAACGCTGCTTGAGCCAGCGTCCGCATCCAAGGGCGCGACGGCGAGGGGGGAAATTTATGCCGAGCTTGCCGGAACTGATGCCGACACAGGTGTCGGACGAGACCTTTGGTGGCGTCACCTATCATATAGCAGGCGAACTCGTGCCGGTGCTCTCGGTCGATGTGACGCGGATGCCAGTCTATTTCGAGCACCACATCCTTTTGTGGAAGAATTCCACTATCACCATCGGTCTGAAGTCGCTGAAGGGCGCGTTGAAGCGCATGATGGCCGGAATGCAGATATTCGTCACCGAGGCTTCGGGGGCGGGCATCATTGCCTTCAGCCGCGATGGGCCGGGCCACATCGTGCCGATCCATCTCCAGCGTGGCGACGAGATACAGGTGCGCGAGCACCAGTTTCTCGCCGCGACCGGCAATGTCGAGTACTCTTTCGAGCGTGTGCGTGGCCTGGCGACGATGCTGTTCGGACAGAGCGGCTTTTTCATCGACCGGTTTCGCGGTGATTCCGGGGACGGCATCGTCTGGCTGCACGGCTATGGCAATGTCTTCGAAAAGACGCTCGCCGCCGGCGAGACCATCGACATCGAGCCTGGTGGCTGGCTGTTCAAGGATGTTTCGGTCAGGATGGAAACCAAGATCGATCGCCTGTCGAGCGGCTTCTTCGGTGCCAATATGAACTTTATCGTCAACCGCTTCACCGGACCGGGCCGGATCGGCATCCAGTCGATGTATCTGCATATGCCGAGCGAAGAGTAGTTCGAGCATGGCGGCAGCGATCCGGACCTGCGTCATCCCGGCGTTTGCTGTGCCGGCTTACGACGGATATGCAGTGACATGACCAAACTGTCCCGCATTGCCGCGCTGACGCTGCTCGCCATCATCGTTTTCGCAACCTTGTCGCCGATCCAGATGCGGCCGCACTTCGCTGAGGCAAATGTCGAGCGCGCCTTGGCTTACATACTGTTGGGCTTCGCCCTGGGGCTCGGCTTCCCCAACCGACTTTATCACGTGGTGATCTTCGTGGTTGTGACCGCCGGCATGTTGGAACTGCTTCAGATCATCGATCCCGGTCGCCACGCGGAGCTTGCCGATGCAGTCGTTAAGGCCTGTGCTGGTATTGGCGGCATCGTCGTAGGGCAGTTGCTCGTCAGGAGCAGCAGACGATTAGGAGAGCCGTAGAAAACCGCTGCGCCGAAGCAGCAAGACTTCGTATCGAGCTATGTAGACGGGATCTCCACATTGTCGATCAGCCTGGTCTTGCCGAGCCAGGCCGCCGCGAGCAGGCGCCCTTCGCGGTCCCGACGCCATGGCGCGAGCGTCAGGCTTTCGCGTGCCTCGACATAATCGACCTTCTGGAAACCGGCCGCGATCAGGGCACGGCTGGCCTCTTCGGTTGCGTGCCCCTGGGCGGCACCTGCCGCCAAGGCTACTGCCGTGTCGCGCAATATCACGTTGAACTGGCGGGCGATCATCAGTTCGGTCTCGCCGAGATAGGCATTGCGTGACGACATGGCGAGACCATGCGCGTCGCGGATCGTCGGTGCGCCGATGATTTCGACGGGCAAGTCGAGGTCGCGGCAGAGCTGCCTGACGACGCAAAGCTGCTGGTAGTCCTTCTCGCCGAAGATCGCATAGTCGGGCGTTGCCTGCAGCAAGAGCTTTGCCACCACGGTGGCGACGCCGTCGAAAAAGGTCGGCCGAAAGTCCGCTTCGAGCCCGGCCGAGGGGCCGCCGACCGAGATTCTCGTGGCGAAGCCGGAGGGATACATCTCGCCAACCGTCGGCGTGAAGGCAAGGTCGGCTCTCGCCATTCCGAGCCGGTCGACGTCGCGGGCGAGCTGGCGCGGGTACTTGTCGAGGTCTTCGGTCGGCGCGAACTGTGTCGGGTTGACGAAGATCGACACGACGCAGCGCTCGGCTCTCTCAAGCGCGATCCTCACCAGCGAGATGTGCCCGTCATGCAGTGCGCCCATGGTCGGCACCATGGCGACGCGAAGACCGTCGTGCCGCCAGTCGCGGATTTGCGCGCGAAGTGCGGCGACGCTGTCGACAACGAGTGGCCGGCTCATGTGTCGTCCCTGCTGTTTGTCGCCGAAAAGACATGTCCGGGGCCGGGGAATGCCCGGCTTCGCACCTCCGCCGCATAGACTTCAGCCGCATGCGAGATCACGCTGCGCAGATCGGCGTATTCCTTGACGAATTTCGGCACCCGGTCGACGGTGAGCCCGACCATGTCGTCGATGACCAGGATCTGGCCGTCGCAGTCGCCGCTGGCGCCGATGCCGATGGTGGGAATGGCGATGCGGCCGGTGATATCGGCGGCGACCGTCTCGACCGTGCCTTCGATGACGACAGAGAAGGCGCCGGCGCTTTCGACGGCAAGCGCATCGCGAAGCAAAGCCGCAACAGCCTCCTCGGTGCGGCCCTTGATCTTGTAGCCGCCGTCCTTTTCGACGGATTGTGGCTGCAGGCCGATATGTCCCATGACCGGAATGCCGGCGGCGACGATGGCCGCGATCTGCCCGAACATGTCGACGCCACCTTCGAGTTTCACCGCTTGGCAACCGGTTTCGCTAACAACGCGTCGCGCCGAAGCGACGGCTTGCGCCGTCGTACCCTCATAGCTGCCAGCCGGCAGGTCGACGACGACACAGGCCTTGGCCGAACCGCGCATCACCGCTTGCCCATGCGCGATCATCATCTCGAGTGAGGCTCCCAGAGTCGTCTTGTGCCCGTGCAGCACCATGGCGACGCTGTCGCCAACCAGAAGCAGATCGACATGGTCGTCGAGCAGACGGGCGATGGGGTAGGTGTAGGCGGTCAGGCAGACGATCGGCGTGCCGCCCTTGCGGCGGCGAATCAGCTCGGTGCTGATGCGGATGTCGGTGGTCGGCAATTCCGTGGCCAATCTTCACCTCCTTTGGCCTGCTGCCGGCTTGGATACCCGCAAGGCGCGCGCAGAGCTTTAGAAAGACCGCAACGGCTTGGCAAGCGCGCATCCCGCGACGGAGGAGATCACCGGCTTGTGTCGCGTTTGGCAAGCCAATTGGGCGTTCCCCGTGGCAAAAGCCTTGCCTTCGCCAAGGGCTGACGCCATAAGCAGGAAACGGCCTGCCGGCGCGAGGGTTCTAAAGATGAAGACTTTCCTGACGCAGTTTTTCACCTGGTGGAACAGCCAGACGCTGGGAACGCGCCTGCACACCTGGCGGCATGGCAAGAAGGTCGGCCAGGACGAAGCAGGCAATGTCTATTACGAAGGCGGTATCGATTCGGAAGGCCGCACGCGCCGCTGGGTCATCTACCGCAACTATTCGGAGGCCTCAGCCATACCGCCCGGCTGGCACGGCTGGATCCATCACCGCGTCGATGTCGCGCCGGCAAGCGAAGACTACAAGCCGCGCGACTGGCAGAAGCCTCATCAGCCCAACCTGACCGGCAGCCCAGCTGCCTATCGCCCGAAGGGCTCGGTGCTGACCAATCAGCATCGCCCGCAGGTTACTGGCGACTACGACGCCTGGACACCCGGATCGTAGCTATAGGGTGCAGGACGGTCCTTTATCGCCACAATTGGTGTTTAGCTGCTTGCTGATCAGAAAACGGCGACTAGCCTTGGCGATCGATAGTGTCGCCCGGGCGCGAACCACCGGTACCATTGCATGAGCTTTTTCAACCTGACATCGATGGGCGGTATGATGCTAGCCGCCGGTCTTGGCGTTGGCACGGTGGCGTTTGCCGCCTCGCCTGAACCCGCCGCACCGGCGCCGGCACCGCCCGCGGCGTCGGAGCGGGTCACCAATCCCGTCGCCGAGTTCGCCGGCATCGACAAGATCACCGGCCGCATCATCACTTTCGATGTCTATATCGACGAGACAGTGCAGTTCGGTGCCTTGCAGGTGACGCCACGCGTTTGCTATTCGCGGCCGCAGAACGAAGAGCCGAGGACAGATTCCTTCGTCGAGGTCGACGAGATCACGCTCGACCGCAAGATCCGCCGCATCTTCACCGGTTGGATGTTTGCCGAAAGCCCCGGCCTCAACGCCGTCGAGCATGCCGTCTACGACGTCTGGCTGAAGGAATGCAAACAGAAGTCGGATGTCCCGGCGCCCGACGGCGCCAAGGCTGACGCCACCAAAGCCGACGCTTCGAAGCCCGCCGCAGCCAAGCCGAAACCTGCGGCAACCCCGGACGCGACGGAGCAGGACCTGACAGCGCCGGATGTGACAGAACCGGATGTGACTGAGCCGGACGCTTCGGATCCCGATTCGACCGACGCCAACTGATCCACCGGAACCGTCCCGGTCACCAAGCGTTGGGCCACGGAAGACTGCGCATCTATGCGTAAGGAGGATCTTCCGATGTCAGCCAGCAAGCGCATCACGGCCAGCAAGGCAGAATTGCTTGAGCTCGAAAAGGGGTTCTGGACAGGCGACGCGGCCTATTATGCCGCCAATGCCGACACCGAATGCCTTGTAGCATTTCCGCAGATGGCAAAGGCGATGGATAATGCCGATCTCGCCAAGACCGCAACCAAACCCAATCGCTGGCGCGATCTGAACATCGACCTCAAGGGAATTATCGAGCCGGGCAGCGACATCGTCATGCTGACTTACGAGGCGCACGCGACACGTGAGAACGGGGAGCCTTACGCGGCGCTGGTCAGCACTGGCTACGTCCATCGCGCCAATGGCTGGAAGATGATGTTCCATGCGCAGACGCCGATCGAAGTCGGGGCTAATCGTCAGGGGTAGAATACGGCCTCGCCCTTGAGCGCATCGGCCAGCATCTTCTCGTATTTGCCGCGCGGCACGTCGACCGCGCCGAAGCGCTTGAGGTGCTCGGTGGTGAACTGCGTATCAAGTAGCGCGAAGCCCCGCGCCTTCAGGCGCTCGACGAGATAATAAAGGCAGATCTTGGAAGCGTCGGTCTCCCTGGCGAACATGCTCTCGCCAAAGAACACCCGGCCGAGCGACACACCATAGAGGCCGCCGACCAGCCGCTCGTCGCGCCACGCCTCGACCGAATGACAATGCCCTATCCGATGCAGTTCGACATAGGCTTCGCGGATCGGCGCATTGATCCAGGTCGACCGGCGCTCGGCGCGCTTCTCGGCGCAACCGTCGATCGTCGCTTCGAAGTCGAAATCGAAACGGATGTCGAAAGGGCTCTTCTTGATCGCTTTCCTAAGGCTTTTCGGTGTGTGGAAATGGTCGAGCGGTATGATGCCACGCGTCTCCGGCCGTACCCAGAACACTTCCGGGTCGCCGGCACTTTCGGCCATCGGGAACACGCCCGACGCATAGGCCTTGAGCAGAAGGTCGGTGGGAATGCGATAGCCGGGCGCGTAGGGACGGGTCATCGCGTCTCCGCGTTACTCTTCCTCGGCCAGATATTTTTCCAGCCAATGGATATCATACTCGCCATTGGCGATGTCGGCATTGCCGACGAGATCGCGAAACAGCGGCAACGTCGTCTTGATACCGTCGACGACGAATTCGTCCAACGCGCGGCGCAGGCGCATCATGCACTCGACGCGGTTGCGCCCATGCACGATCAGCTTGCCGATCAGGCTATCGTAATAGGGCGGGATCTTATAGCCCGAATAGACGCCGGAATCGACGCGTATGCCCAGGCCGCCCGGTGTGTGGAAGTGCGTGATCGTGCCGGGAGACGGCGTGAAGGTACGCGGGTCCTCGGCATTGATGCGGCATTCGATGGCATGGCCGTTGAACTTGATGTCCTCCTGCCTCACCGAGAGGCCGCCGCCGGAGGCAACGCGGATCTGTTCGTGCACGAGGTCGATGCCGGTGATCGCTTCCGTCACCGGATGCTCGACCTGCAGGCGCGTGTTCATCTCGATGAAATAAAACTCGCCATCCTCGTAGAGGAATTCGATCGTGCCGGCGCCGGAATAGCCGAGATCGGCGATGGCTTTGGCGCAGATACCGCCAATTCGAGCCCGTTCTTCGGCGTTGAGGGCCGGTGAAGGAGCCTCCTCCCAGACCTTCTGGTGGCGGCGCTGCAGCGAGCAGTCGCGCTCGCCGAAATGCACGCCGCGGCCAAAGCCGTCGCCAAACACCTGCACCTCGATATGGCGTGGTTTTTCCAGGTACTTTTCGATGTAGACGGCATCGTCGCCGAAGGCCGCTCCAGCTTCGCTGCTCGCTGTCTGCAAGGCGATCTCAAGTTCAGCCTCGGTAAGGGCGACCTTCATTCCGCGCCCACCACCGCCTGCGGATGCCTTGATGATCACGGGATAGCCGATCTCGGCGGCAATGCGCCTGGCCTCCTTTTGATCGGTGACCGCGCCGTCCGAACCGGGCACCACCGGAATGCCGAGGCGTTTTGCAGTTCGCTTGGCCTCGATCTTGTCGCCCATGATGCGAATGTGGTCGCCGGTCGGGCCGATGAAGGTAATGTTGTGCGCGGCCAGGATGTCCGCGAATTTGGCATTCTCGGACAGGAAGCCGTAGCCCGGATGCACTGCGTCGGCGCCGGTGATCTCGCAAGCCGCGACGATCTGATGGATGTTGAGATAGCTGTCGCGCGATGGCGGTGGGCCAATGCAGACGCTCTCGTCGGCGAGCCGCACATGCATGGCGTCGGCATCGGCAGTCGAATGAACTACCACCGTCTGAATGCCGAGTTCCTTGCAGGCACGCAGGACCCGAAGGGCGATTTCGCCGCGATTGGCGATGAGGATCTTCTGGAACATCAGGTCCGCTCTACTCGATCACGACGAGCGGCATACCGTATTCGACCGGCGTCGCATCCTCGAAAAGGATCGCCGTCACCGTGCCGGCGCGCGGCGAGGGGATCTGGTTCATCGTCTTCATCGCCTCGATGATCAGCAGCGTCTGGCCTTCCTTGACTTTCTGGCCGACTTCGATGAACGCCTTGGCGTCGGGCGACGGTGCCAGATAGGCAGTGCCGACCATGGGCGAGGTGACCGCGTTCTTCGACACGTCGGCCACCGCCGGGGCGGCGGCCATAGCGGCTGGCTGGGCTGTTGCCGGCGCATAGGCCGGCTGCGGTGCTGCGATCGCGTGAACGGCGGGCGCCTGGCGTGAGACGCGCACCTTCAGGTCGCCCAGCTCGACCTCGATCTCCGTGAGATTGGTGTCGTTCAGTATGCCCGCCAGATCGCGGATCAGCTGCTGGTCAACACCGTTCTTCTTTATCGACATTTTCGAGCCTTCTGTTTGTTGGCCGGTCATAGGCGTGCGGCCAGCGCCTGCAGCGCCAGCGTATAGCCGAGCGGCCCAAAGCCACAGATCACGCCGACGGCAACCGGCGCGACCATGGAGACGTGGCGGAATGGTTCCCGCGCATGGATGTTGGAAAGATGGACTTCTGCCACCGGCAACGGCGCGATAGCGCGGATGGCGTCGTGGATGGCGATCGAGGTATGGCTGTAAGCGCCAGGATTGATGACGATTCCGACAGCCTTGTCGCCGGCTTCCTGAATCCAGTCGACAAGGTCGCCCTCGTGATTCGACTGGCGGAAATCGATTTCGAGTCCAAGGGCCGTACCGGCCTGCTTGCAGTCTTCGGCGATGGCGGCAAGCGTCTTGCCGCCATAGATGCCAGGCTCGCGCTTGCCGAGCGCGTTGAGATTGGGACCGTTCAGGACGAAAACCGTTTTCAAAAAAGCCGACCTTTTCCGGCGCTGACATCAAGTCGACGCGCTGGGCCCTCTATAATGGGCATACCCGCCCGCGGAAAGAGCGCAAGTGCGTTCTTTCACTGTCCACAACAGGCGGAAATGTGCCCGTGAGAAATAGGTTGGTAGCAAGATCAGAGGGCGGCTTTCGCCGCCTCGATCTTTTCGGCCAGCACTTCCTGCCCAAGCGCCCCGAATACCACCTCGTTGCCGACGACATAGGATGGCGTTCCGGTGATCGCCAGCTTGCTGGCAAGATCGTAGGTCTTGGAGAAGGCCTCGGTGATTCTTGGGTCCTTCATTTTCTCGCGCAGCGTTGCTTCGTCGGCACCGAGCGACAGCGCGACCTTGATGGCCGCCGCCTCGGTGGCACGTCCCTGGCCTCCGAGCAGCGCATTGTGGAACTCGCCGTATTTTTCCGGGTGCATCAGATGAAAGGCCATCGAGACGACGCTCGCCTTCTGCGAATCCGGTCCGAGGATCGGGAATTCCTTGAGCACGAAGCGCAGGTCCGGATCGGATTTGGTCAGCGCCCTCATGTCTTCGATGGCGCGTCTGCAGAAGCCGCAATTGTAATCGTAGAACTCGACGATGGTGACCTTGCCGTTCGGATTGCCGACAACGCCATCGAAAGCGGAGTTGAATATCTGGTCCTTGGCGTTCTTGATCACGCCGAGATGAGCGATGCGCTGCTCTTCCTTCTGCTTGGCCTCGAGCGCGTCCTGGACCTCCAGAAGGACTTCCGGGTTCTTAAGCAGATAGTCGCGGATGATGCCTTCCACCTCGCTGCGGTCGATCTTGGTGTCGGCCGCTACCGTCTCGACGGGCTGCGTCGTGCCGGCCTTGGCAATCTGCGGGCTTCCGGCCACGAATCCCAAAGCCAGCATGGCCAACGCGACCGCAACCCCCGTGGTGCTCAGCAGCAGTGCCTTTTTCATCGTTCCGTTCCTTCTACCTGTTTTCCGGCCTGGCTGTGTCGCAGCGCGTGGCCGGAAGGTTCACTTGATCTTGGTTGATGGCTTGTAGTTTATGATATCCTGGGCGCGAAGCCAGCGCGGCTCGCCGCGCTTCATCTCTTGCTGCGCCCGCATGGCGAAAATCTTGGCATCCTTGTAGTTGCCGGAATAGAAGTGACCTTCGGCGGTGGCGAGTTCGGCGCCCGGAATATCACCCAGCTCGCCATAGGCTTGCGCCAGATAACGATATCCGGCCGAATTTTCCTTGTCGCGCTCGAGGCCATTGTTGATCTGCACCACGGCTTTTTTCAGCGAGTCGGGCGTGCCGACGGCCATCAGCGCCTGGCCAAGGGATACAGGCAGCAATCCGGACCGCGCAGGATCGAGGCTGACCGCCTTCGCATAGGCCTCGGCCGCATCCTTGGGCTTGTTTGCCTTCATCAGGATATCGCCGCGCAGTTCCTGGAAATAGGCGTTCTTCGGCTGCGCCTTGATCAATGCATTGGTCTTGGCGAGGGCGGCGGCAATGTTGCCGAACAGGTAGGTCGACTGAGCGTCGCCGTACTGTGCGGCCAGTGTTCCCTGCATCTTTCGCATCAGCCGCGACGCAGCCGCCTGGCCATCCATGTAGACGGCGATCTTCACCCGCATCATGTCGTGACGCTGCTGCAGGGCGGGAGGGTCCAGCCTATCGACATTGGGGCTCTGTTTCACCAGCAGGTCCAGATTGGAGATGCGGTCCTGCGGCATCGGATGGCTGATCCGGTAGGGATCGACCTGCGCTCCCGAAAGCGACAGCGCCGTCTGGAAGCGGCGGAAGGTCTTGAGCATGCCCATGCCGGACTGGCCGGTGGCGTTGAGATAAGTGATCGCCGAGCGATCGGCCGTCATCTCCTCGGTGCGCTGATAGGCGAGGATGCTGCGCTGTGCCATCTCGCCGCCGCCGGCCGCCACGCCCATGCCGGCGCCGGCAAGGCCGCGGCTGTTGGTGGTCGCACCGGCGACCATGGCGCCGGCGCCAAGCAACGTCGCGATGATGGCCATCGTCTTGGCGCGTTCGAGCTGGTCGCGCAGTTTCTGCTGGTGACCGCCGGCGATATGGCCGGCTTCGTGGGCAATGACGCCGATGATCTCGTTGGGCGTCTCGGCCGTCATCAGCGCACCGGTGTTGATGAACAGCCGGCGCCCGGTGACGAAGGCGTTGAAGCTCTGGTCGTTGACCAGAACGATGTCGATGCCGTCATTTGACAGCCCCGCCGCCCTGAAGATCGGCCGTGCGTAGTCGCGCACCAGCGCTTCGATCTCGGCGTCGCGCACCACCGGCACGTTCTGGGCGAAGGCGCTGACCGAACTTGCCGCTGCGACCGCAACGCCAAGCGAAAGCGTCGCGAAGACGCGCGCAGTCCGGGCAATCGTCGATCTGGGTCGGCTCAACATGATGGCTCCACTGGTAGACGAGCGGGCGAAAGATGAAAAGTCGGCGCAGGAAACTTCCTCAACTTGTGATCCTCACATCAATCGGGCAATTGTGCGGCGTATGCGTCAGGGGCTTGGCGCGCTTGGTCGGGAACAGGGATAAAATGGTCGTTTCGCTCTCACGCCGTGGCAATGTCGAGCCCTTCCATGCCATGGACATTCTGGCCGAGGCAAACCGGCTGAAGGCAGCAGGCGTGCCGGTTGTTTCGATGGCCGTCGGCCAGCCTTCCGATCCCGCACCGGTTCTGGTTCGCGCGGCCGCGGCCAAGGCCTTGCAGGACGGACGCATCGGCTACACCGACGCGCTGGGACTGGCAGGTTTGCGCAAGGCGATTGCCGAACACTATGCCGATCACTACGGGCTCGATATCGAGCCCGGCCGGATCGCCGTGACCACGGGATCGTCGGCCGCTTTCAACCTCGCTTTCCTGGCGATGTTCGATCCAGGCGATCGCGTCGCCATCGCGGCTCCCGGCTATCCTGCCTATCGCAACATCATGGCAGCACTCGGCATCGAGGTGGTCGAGATCGAACTCGGCGACGCCGCCTACCTGCATGCCGACCACCTGGAAACGGCGCATCATGAAAAGCCGCTGAAAGGCGTGCTCTTCGCCAGTCCGGCCAATCCGACCGGCGCGGTCATACCGGCCGATGACCTGGCGGCGCTGGTACGGACCGCCGAGGAACTTGGCATCGCCGTGATCTCGGACGAGATCTACCACCGGCTGGCCTACGCCGCCCCCGACACCACGGCGCTCGCCTATGGGGATAGCGTGACGGTGATCAATTCCTTCTCCAAATACTACTGCATGACCGGCTGGCGCATCGGTTGGATGGTGCTGCCCGAAGATCTGGTGCGACCGGTCGAGCGTGTCGCCCAGAGCCTCTACATCTCGCCGCCGGAACTTTCGCAGATAGCAGCGATCGAAGCGTTCAAGGCGATCGAGGAGCTGGAAGCGGTGAAAGCCCGCTACGCCTGGAATCGCGAGCTGTTGATGAAACGCCTGCCGGAGCTCGGCTTTCCGCTGGCGGCACCCATGGACGGCGCCTTCTATGCCTTTTGCGATGTCACCCGGCATACCAATGACAGCATGGCCTTCGCGCGAAAGATGCTGGCTGAGGCGCATGTCGCGGCAACCCCCGGCCGCGACTTCGATACCCAGGCGGGACATCGAACCATGCGCTTTTCCTATGCCGGCAGCCACGACGACATGGTCGAAGCGATGGCGCGCATTGAACGCTGGTTGAGGTAGCGCCATGCCGGAGCTCGGACAGGCTACGAAACTTGATCAGGCATTGGCCGAAGTCGCCGCTGAAATGGCGGAACGCACCGATCGTGGCGACGTCGCGTCCTATATTCCGCAACTGGGCAAGGTCGATCCGAAGAAGTTCGGCATCGCGGCTGTCACCAATGACGGCCGCATGCTGATGGCGGGCGATGCCGAACAGGCCTTTTCGATCCAGAGCATCTCGAAAGTATTCACCCTGACATTGGCGCTCGGCAATGTCGGCGACGCGCTGTGGCAGCGGGTCGGGCGCGAGCCTTCGGGCAATCCATTCAACTCGATCGTCCAACTCGAGCACGAGAACGGCATTCCGCGCAATCCGTTCATCAATGCCGGCGCCATCGTCATTTCCGACATCCTGCTCGCCGGCCACGAGCCGCGCGAAGCGATCGGCGAAATCCTGCGCTTCGTCCAGTTCCTCGCCGATGACGAAACGATCATCATCGACCGCGAGGTCGCCGCGTCCGAACGCGCCACCGGCTATCGTAACTTCGCGCTCGCCAACTACATGAAATCCTTCGGCAATCTCCACCATGCGCCGGAGCTGGCGCTGGGCGTCTATTTCCATCATTGCGCCATCGCCATGAGCTGCCGGCAACTGGCGCTGGCCGGCCGCTTCCTGGCCAATGGCGGCAAGAATCCGGCGACCGGGCATTCCGTGGTGTCGGCCGAGCGGGCGCGACGCATCGGCGCCATGATGCTAACCTGTGGCCACTATGACGGCTCCGGTGACTTCGCCTTCCGCGTCGGCATTCCCGGCAAGAGCGGCGTCGGCGGCGGCATATTGGGCATCGTCCCGGGCGTGGCGTCGCTTGCCGTCTGGTCGCCCGGCCTCAACGCCAACGGCAATTCCAAGCTGGGGTCGATCGCGCTGGAAAAGCTGGCCAGGATGATGAACTGGTCGATCTTCGCGCCTTGATGCGTGTCGCCCAAAAGTGCGCGCGGTTTTGGGACAACGACATGCGTAGAATCAAAGAAGCGCTTTAGCATCTCGCGGCGGATCGGAACGGCAGATGTGAAAAATCGGTAGTGGGTGAGTTTTGGAATCTTGGATTTGCCGGCGAATGCCCACAGCGCCTGCCGCGGCACCGTCTAACCCGAACGACATATATCGTTCGATCAGTTCCCGGCCATTGACCATAATACTATCGAACGGGGAATGGCCCCCTTCGCTGGAAAGGGTCTCATAGTTCTTTGCGGCATCAGGCCGTGCCTCTGCCTCTCACGTGCCTCTGCCTCAGAAAAAAAGATGCGGCCTCTCAAAAAAGACGCGTCGCCTTTAGGCTTCTCAGTGGAGGAATAGATGAAAACGATCCTTACTTTCGCGGCGGCTTTGGCACTCGCGCTCGCAGCGTCCGCTCCCGCGTCTGCCGTGAAGAATGGATTTGACAGCAATACGTCAACCACATCCGGACAGGGAAATGGCGGAAAAACAAATGACAGCGCCAACCCGGACAACAGTGGCACGACGACAACGACCACCACGACTTCAGGACCACATGGTCAGGTGAAGCAGGGCGGGACCGACTGTAACAACTGCACGACGACGACCACGTCGGACCTGCCGGGCAAGAACAGATAGGCCAATGAGGAGCCAGGGGCGGGGAACCCGCCCCTCGCTACCAAAAATCCCGCGCCGTCTTTCGAAACAGCGCGGGATTTATTTGTCAGAAAATCACTTCAAGCGACTGAAAGGCTTAGAAAAACCCTTTTCGTTGCCACCAGCCTGCACGCTTCGGCTTGTCCTCGGTTTTCGCGGCCGCTTCTTCGGCTACGGTCGAGGACACCACCGGCACGACTGGCGCATTGACGGCGGCCGGCTTGCGCCGCGACGGGCGGGCCTTCGGTGCCTGCTCGACGGTAATGGCCTCGTCTGACGCAGTGGCCGGCGTTTCGACGGGAGCCTCCGCCTCGGCGGCCGGCTCCTCGGCGACGACCTCGGCCGCGGCCTTCTTCGGCTTGGCGGCGCGGCGTGGCTTCTTCGGCTTCTCGGTGCTGGGCGCGTCGTCATTGGCCGGAGCAAGCGCCGCCGGCTCTTCGACCGGTGCGGCGACCAGAGGTTCGCTGGCCTCGGTTACCGTGACTTCGCCTTCAGATGCGTCGGCAGTTTCGCCAGTGCTTGCCTCGGCCTCGCCTTCGCCGTCTTCACGGCGGTTGCGCTTGCCGCCGCGCTTGCCGCGCCGCCGCTTCTTACCTTGGCCTTCATCCGAAGTTTCAGCCGTTTCGGCAACACCGAGAGGGGCGTTGTCGCCCGCTTCCGCGTCACTGTCGCTGGCGGCGGATTCTGTGAACTCGCCGGCTGGAGCGGAAATGACAGCGCCGTCCGTTGGCGCGCCATGTTCGCGGTCGCGATCCTTGCCGCCGCGACGTCTGCGGCGCTTGCGACGCTTGCGGTCACGGCCTTCGCCTTCCTCACCGCCGGCAGCGGGTCGGGGTTGTTGCTGCGGCTGCGGGCGTGGCTGTTCGGCCTGCACCGGCGCCTCATCGTCTTCCTCGACGACGACAATCTCGTCCTCGGGCTCTTCCGGCTCGACATAGGTCGGGAAGCTGCGGGCCTCGACAAAGCCTTCCGGCTTCTCGGCCAGCGCGCCGCGGAAGATCGCATAGTGCTGCGCACCGACTGAATCGTCCGCCTCGATGGTGATCGTCAGCCCAAAGCGGCTCTCGAGTTCCACAAGCGTGCCGCGTTTGTGGTTGAGCACGTAGAGCGCCGTCGCCGCCGGTGTCCGCACGGTGATGTGGCTGCGCGAATCCTTGAGCAGGAACTCCTCGATTGCCCGCACCACCATCAGCGCTACCGACGAATCGGACCGCACATGGCCGGTGCCGCCGCAATGCGGGCAGGGCTTCATGGTCGATTCCAGCACGCTGGCGCGGATGCGCTGGCGTGACATCTCCATCAGGCCGAAATGCGAGATACGGCCGACCTGGATGCGCGCGCGATCGTTCTTGAGGTGATCCTTCAGCCGCTTCTCGACGGAGCGGTTGTTGCGGTTCTCCTCCATGTCGATGAAGTCGATGACGATCAGGCCGGCGAGATCGCGCAGCCTGAGCTGGCGTGCGACTTCCTCGGCCGCTTCCAGATTGGTGTGGAGCGCGGTGTCCTCGATCGAGTGCTCCTTGGTGGAGCGGCCCGAATTGACGTCGATGGCAACCAGCGCCTCGGTCTGGTTGATGATGATGTAGCCGCCGCTCTTCAGCGTCACCTGCGGCTGCAGCATGCGGTCGAGTTGCGCCTCGATGCCGTTGCGCACGAAGATCGGCGTCGTGTCGCGGAAAGGCTGAACCACCTTGGCGTGGCTCGGCATCAGCATGCGCATGAAGTCCTTGGCCTCGCGATAGCCTTCCTCGCCGGAGACAAGAATCTCGTCGATATCCTTGTTGTAGAGGTCGCGCACCGAACGCTTGATCAGACTGCCTTCCTCATAGACCAGGGCAGGCGCCGTTGACTGCAAGGTGAGGCTGCGGACATTTTCCCAAAGCCGCATCAGATATTCGTAATCGCGCTTGATCTCCGCCTTGGTGCGGCTCTCGCCGGCGGTGCGCAGGATGACGCCCATGCCCTGCGGCACTTCGAGATCGGCAACGACCTCCTTGAGGCGCTTGCGGTCGACCGCGCTGGTGATCTTGCGCGAAATGCCGCCGCCGCGCGCCGTGTTCGGCATCAGCACCGAATAGCGGCCGGCAAGCGAAAGATAGGTGGTCAGCGCCGCGCCCTTGTTGCCGCGCTCTTCCTTGACGACTTGCACAAGCAGGATCTGCCGGCGCTTGATCACTTCCTGGATCTTGTACTGGCGGCGCACCGGCTTGCGCCGGTTGCGAACTTCTTCCAGCGCATCCTCGGCACCGACCGATTCGATCTCATGATCATCCGGATGCGAGGACTGCACTTCTTCCAGCATGCCGCGATCACTGTCGCCTGACGTAGCTTCGCTGTTTTGTTCGGCCTGCGGGACGGATTCGGAAATCACATCGGCTTCGACGGAGGCTGCGATCGATGTCGGACCGCCTTCGCGGGTTTCGCCTTCGTCCTGCTCAGCTTCTTCATGTCCGGACGCATCGGCATGTTCCGACGTATCGGCCGCATGTTCGATGATCTCGGACGTGTGGGAAATGTCCTCGGCAACAGCGTCGGCGCCATTGTCGTTGCCTTCGCTTGCCCCGGCAGCTTCGCTTCCCTCGCCGGATTCGGCTGCGTCGCGCTTGTGCTCACCACGGTCGCGGGTCTTGCCGCCGCGCCGACGGCCGCGCCGTCCACGATCGCGGCTCTGGCGATCTTCGCCATCGCCGTCCTCATTCTCCTCGTCCTCGGCCTCCTGCGCTTCCGCGCGCAGCAGTGCCTGACGATCGGCGACCGGAATCTGGTAGTAGTCGGGGTGAATTTCACTAAAGGCGAGAAAACCGTGACGGTTCCCGCCATATTCGACAAAGGCTGCCTGAAGGGAGGGCTCTACGCGCGTTACGCGGGCTAGGTAGATGTTTCCTTTAAGCTGCTTCTTGTCCTGGGATTCAAAGTCGAATTCTTCAATACGGTTACCGCGAACGACGACAACGCGTGTTTCCTCCGGGTGGGAGGCGTCTATCAGCATTTTGTTGGGCATTATTTCGTTTCCCCCCGGCAGCCGTCAGCCGCAGCTTGCGAGGCAATGCCTGCTGCTGCGTGTCTGGAGTGTGGGTGCCGGATATCTTAACGTCCGCCGGCCGCCGCTTGAGCGCCATGGCGGTGCCGCCCGCAGCCATACTGGCGCGGTTTGATGCGGACCTTTCCATGATTGCGCTTGAAGCCATCGTCACCAGCAGAACCTTTTGAACCAAAGCCCGGACGAACCGGACCAGCTTGTTTGCTCATACAGAGCCGGCACGGGAACAAACCCGGCCGTTTTCCTCACGCAGGCGATTCCCCCGCCACGGGCGCACACCTGCGAAATTCGTCGCGATCACCTGGAGCCTTTTCGCGTGAAGCGAAAGGAGCCGCCTTTTTCATCTGACCCTGTAGCAGGAAGCTGCGGAGGAGGGCGGTTCCAGGATTGCAGTGATCCACCATCGCTTTTATGATTTGGCGGGGTGGAAGGCAACCCCGATTTCCGATGCCGGCAAAAAGCAGTTCCGTTGCGTAAGTCTGGTTCGACCCTTGCATGAAAAGGCTTGGTTAACCTTCTCTGGATACCAATCGTTAATCGAGTTCGCGGCCTAACCGGCACTTCGACGAATCGACCAGGCGCCTGGCGCCAAACCGGGAGCGACTGGACGAAAGATGGGACCGGCAGACTTCACAGACAAGGGATGTCGTGTCGGCAGTCGGATTCTGGCCACTTTCTGCTTCTTGTTGTTGCTGACGATCTCGTCTGCCTTTTCCTCGATTGCCCAAGCCGACGACGCTCCGGCCGTGGCAAAAGGCTACAAGATGGCGGGCAACGCCACCAAGATGCGGATCGTCATGGATTTCGACCGTGAGCCCGATATCAAATGGTTCCTGCTGCGCGGCCCCAACCGCCTTGTCATCGACCTAGCGAATACGAGGTTCGCCATTGACGCCAAGGATTTGAAGGCACGCGGCCTGGTCAAGGGCGTACGCCTGGGCGATCTCGGGGAGGGCGTTTCGCGGCTGATCGTCACCGGCAAGGGGCCCTTCGCCGTCGACAAGCTCGATGTGCTCAAGAACGAGGACGGAACCGGCTACCGCATTGCCATCGACATGTCGGCGGCTTCCGAGCGCGAATTCGATGCCGCACTTGCCAATCAGGCGCTGACTACCGGATCGACGGTTTCGACCGACAAGGGCGAGCGGGTCGGCACTGGACCGGTCTCCAATCCGGGCCATCGCTTCACCATCGTCATCGATCCAGGTCATGGCGGCATCGACGGCGGCGCCGAGGGCCTGAACGGCACCATCGAGAAAAACGTGACGCTGGCCTTTGCCACGGAGTTGCGCGACAAACTCGCCGCCGTCGGCAATTACGATGTGTTCATGACGCGCGACACCGACGAATTCCTGCGTCTGGACGATCGCGTACGCATTGCCCGCCAGCACGAGGCGGACCTGCTCATTTCTATCCATGCCGACACAATCAGCGTCAAGGGCATCCGCGGCGCCACCGTCTACACCGTCTCCGACAAGGCTTCCGATCCCGAGGCGCAGGCGCTTGCCGACCGTGAGAACCTCTCCGACCAGTTCGCCGGCATGGAGATCAAGAACGACAGCAAGGAAGTCACCGACATCCTGATCGACCTGATCCGCCGCGAAACGCACAATTTCTCGATGAGTTTCGCTCACACGCTGGTCGGCCAGCTGTCGACCAGCGTCGGGCTTATCAACAATCCGCAGCGTTCGGCGGGCTTCAAGGTGCTGAAGGCACCCGATGTGCCGTCCGTGTTGGTTGAACTCGGTTACCTCTCGAACGCCAAGGACGAGGCCCAGCTGCTCAACGCCGACTGGCGCGGCAAGGCGGCCCAGAGCATAACCAACGCCGTTGCGCTTTTCGCTTCAGCCAAAGCCGGAGCAAGGGCCGGAGGCTGACATGTCCGGCGGCTCTGCAACCAGAGGCGGCGTGGCGCCACGACAACACCGGTGCTTTTATTTCCGGCTCGGGGCCGCGAAATCCGGCATTGCCGTATTTTGCCCACATGGTGGCGACAAGGGTTTTCGATTACGGATTGGGACCGGCTCGAATGCTTGCGCGAAAGGCGGCTTCGTTTAGGAAATTCCCGAACCAAGGACTGGAGCGGGTATGATTCGTCTTATTGGCTATTTTTTCGGCATCGGCACGACGCTGGCCCTTCTGGTCGCGGCGGGCGTTGCGATCTACATTGGCCATTTGTCGAAGGATCTGCCCGACTACGAGGTGCTGGCCAAATACGAGCCGCCGGTGACCACCCGCATCCATTCGTCGGATGGTGCGCTGATGGCCGAATATGCCCGCGAACGGCGCCTGTATCTGCCCATCCAGGCCATACCGGATCGCGTCAAGGCGGCCTTCCTGTCCGCGGAAGACAAGAACTTCTACAATCATCCCGGCATCGACGTGACCGGTCTCGGCCGGGCCATCATCGTCAACCTGCAGAATTTCGGCTCCGGCAGGCGCCAGGTCGGCGCCTCGACGATCACCCAGCAGGTGGCGAAGAACTTCCTGTTGTCCTCGGACCAGACCTACGAGCGCAAGATCAAGGAGATGATCCTCGCCTTCCGCATCGAGCAGGCCTATCCCAAGGACCGTATTCTTGAACTCTACCTGAACGAAATCTTCTTCGGCTTCGGTGCCTACGGCGTCGCCGGTGCGGCGCTGACCTATTTCGACAAGTCGGTCAACGAGCTCAGCGTGGCCGAGGCCGCCTATCTGGCCTCCCTGCCGAAGGGTCCGAACAATTATCACCCCTTCAAGCATACCGATCGCGCGCTGGAGCGCCGCAACTGGGTCATCGACCAGATGGTCGAGAATGGCTATGTCACGCGTGAGGAAGGTGCCAAGGCCAAGGCCGAGCCGCTGGGCGTGACGCCGCGCCGGAACGGCAACTATCTGTTTGCCGGCGAGTACTTCACCGAAGAGGTGCGCCGTCAGATCATTGCCCGTTACGGCGAGAATGCGCTTTACGAAGGCGGCCTTTCCGTCCGCACCACCCTTGATCCGAAGATCCAGCTCATTGCCCGCAAGTCGATGCAGAACGGGTTGATGAAATATGACACCCTGCGCGGTTATCGCGGGCCGGTGACGTCAATCGACGTGTCCGGCGACTGGGGCGTGCCGCTGGGCAGCGTCAAGGGGCTGGAGGATGTTCCGGAATGGTCGCTCGCCGTCGTGCTCGACAGTTCGGCGACCGGTCTGTCGATCGGCCTTCAGCCAGCGCGCCAGGCGTCGGGCGAGATCGCCAAGGAACGCGTCGAAGGCACCGTCAGCAAGGAGGACATGGGTTTTGCCATGCGCCATGTGGTCGACGGCAAGACCGTCAAGGCCAAGTCGCCGGCAGAGGTGTTGAAACCGGGCGACGTCATCTTCGTGCAGAAGAACGATGGCTCCGATAGCGCCTACAGCCTGCGCCAGGTCCCCGAAGTGGAGGGCGGCCTGATCGCCATGGATCCGCATACCGGCCGGGTGCTGGCCATGGTCGGCGGCTTCTCCTACGCTCAGTCCGAATTCAACCGCGCGACGCAAGCCATGCGCCAGCCGGGCTCCTCGTTCAAGCCGATCGTCTATTCGGCGGCTCTCGACAATGGCTATACGCCGGCCTCGGTGATCATGGACGGACCGATCACCATCCAGAGCGGCAACACGACCTGGACGCCGAAGAACTACGACGGCACCGTCGCGGGCCCGGCGACCCTGCGCTCCGGCATCGAGAAGTCGCGCAATCTCATGACGGTGCGGCTTGCCAATGACATGGGCATGAAGCTGGTCGTCGAATATGCCGAGCGCTTTGGTGTCTACGACCATCTGGCCCCCTATCTGCCGATGGCGCTGGGCTCCGGCGAAACGACCGTGATGCGTATGGTGTCGGCCTATTCGATCATGGCTAATGGCGGCAAGTCGATCAAACCGTCGCTCATCGACCGCATCCAGGACCGCTACGGCAAGACGGTGTTCAAGCAGGACGAACGTGGCTGCCAGGGGTGCAATGCGACCGAATGGCAGAACCAGCCCGAGCCGGAACTGGTCGACAACTCCGAGCAGGTGCTCGATCCGATGACCGCCTACCAGATCACCTCGATGATGGAAGGCGTCGTGCAGCGTGGCACCGGCGCCACCATCGGCGAACTCGGCCGCCACATCGCCGGCAAGACCGGAACGACCAACGACGAGAAGGACGCCTGGTTCATCGGTTACACGCCCAATCTCGTCGTCGGTCTCTACATGGGCTACGACACGCCGCGCGGCCTTGGTCATGGCGCCACCGGCGGTGGTCTTGCAGCACCTATCTTCAAGGACTTCATGCGGGTGGCGCTGGATGGCACGCCCAATGTCGACTTCAAGGTTCCGGACGGCATGAGTCTGGTCGCCATCAATCGCAAGACCGGCATGCGCGCCGCAGCGGGTGATCCCGGCACCATCACGGAAGCCTTCAAGCCGGGTACCGGTCCTGCTGACAGCTATTGGGTGATCGGCATGGGCGCCGACGGCTCAAATGCCACAGGTGGCGCGCTGTCGCCACAGGCCAATCAAGCCATCCAGTCCGGCGGCGGCGGCCTCTACTGACGACTTTCATGGGCGGGTGGGCTGGCCTTGCGCCAGCCCATTTTGCTTTACAGCCGGCGGCGGCCTCCCTATGTATCGCGCCGACCGATTTCAGCAAACACAGGACAGAACAGCCAGCCATGCGCGCGGAAACGCAGAATATTGTCGACGAGATCAGGCAGGCGATCACCCTGCTGAGGAGGCATCTTTGACTGGGATCAGGCCATAAAACGGCTTGAATACCTCAATGTGCGCGCCGAGGACGCCAGTCTCTGGAACGAACCGCTGGAAGCGCAGAAACTGATGCGCGAACGTCAGAGCCTCGAAGAAGGCATCGCCTCGGTGAGAGGGCTGACGCAGGCGCTGGAAGACAATATCGGCCTGATCGAACTCGGCGAGGAAGAGGGCGACGAGGGCGTGATCGCCGAAGCCGAAGCCGCGCTCCGTTCGATGCAGGGCGAAGCGAAGGCCCGCCAGGTTGAGACGCTGCTGTCGGGTGAAGCCGACGCCAACGACACTTATCTCGAAATCCATGCCGGCGCCGGCGGCACCGAAAGCCAGGATTGGGCGTCGATGCTGCTGCGCATGTACACGCGCTGGGCCGAGCGGCGCCGCTTCAAGGTCGAGGTCCTGGAGGTGCATGACGGCGAAGAGGCCGGCATCAAGTCCGCCACGTTGATGATCAAGGGCCACAACGCCTATGGCTGGATGAAGACCGAATCCGGTGTGCATCGGTTAGTGCGTATTTCGCCCTATGACAGCAACGCACGTCGGCATACGTCCTTCGCCAGCGTCTGGGTCTATCCGGTCATCGACGACACGATCGAGATCGACGTTTCCGAATCCGATGTTCGCATTGATACCTATCGCTCGTCCGGCTCCGGCGGCCAGCACGTCAACACCACCGACTCCGCGGTGCGCATCACCCACCTTGCGACCGGCATCGCTGTCGCCTGCCAGGCCGAACGTTCGCAACATAAGAACAAGGCCAAGGCCTGGGAAATGCTGCGCTCGCGTCTCTATGAGGAGGAGCTGAAGAAGCGCGAGGCGGTTGCAAACGCCACCGAAGCCTCGAAGAGCGATATTGGCTGGGGTCACCAGATACGCTCCTATGTGCTGCAGCCCTATCAGTTGGTGAAGGATCTTCGCACCGGCGTCGAGAGCACCAGCCCGTCGAGCGTGCTCGATGGCGACCTCGACGATTTCATGGAGGCCTCATTGTCGCAGCGCATCGAAGGCGGTGCCGGCGAAGCAGTGGCGGACCTGGACTAAGGGTATGCTCATATTCAGGTGAGGCCGGCCTGCAAACGGCGGCTCATGCGCTGCCGGTGCTGATGGACCCGAACCCTGCGCCCCAGGACGAGGAGAGAATGCCGACGGCCTGCCTCAATATCAAGAGCATGTGATCGCCAACCAGCCATAGGCTGGAACCACACGGCACCGATCCCGTTTATTCGACACCTGTTTGCCGGGAAGTTGATTTCAGCGGTCGGTAGCGGATGATTGGTTGGCATGCGCCGCGGTACTCGTGAACGCAGCAATTTCTTGCGCCGACTCACATTTGCGCTCACCATCACGGCATTGAGGGGAGACAAAAAGCATTTATGGCCGGGCGCGGCATATCTGCAAGCTGACGATCTGGCCGCTGGGAAGACACGTTCCGGGAACGGGCAAGCGAACTGCTTGATGCTCGTTTGAAAGGAACGCTTCCATGTCTGCTGCCACTTCCAGATCGGCCCATGCCGCTGAACCGGCCGGCCGACTCTTGTTTTCCCTGTTCGCAATTGCCGCAATCGCAATGCTGACGGCACCTGCCTTTGCGCATGACGCCACACCGACAGCGGCAAAGCCACTAGGCTGGAGTTACCCATTCGCATGCTGCGCCAACTACGATTGTCGTACGGCTCATACTGGCGAAGTGTTGGAAAAACCCGAGGGATATGTCATCGCCGGCACGGGTGAGGTTGTTCCCATGAGCGACAAGCGCGTCAAGGATAGCCCGGATGGTGAGTTCCACTGGTGCGCGCATCAGGCCGGTCTCGACGCCGGCAAGACAATCTGCCTGTTCGTGCCGCCTCGCTCTTATTGACGACACGACATCCGCGGCCGCGTGTAACGGGCAGGCTGTTGCCGGAGCTTGTCTATGCCCGCAGCCCGGGCATTCGTGCTTCGGTGGACGCATGATGACGACGGTTGTCAGGAGCACCTCTTTGTGCTGCCTTTGCCGCATAGGTGGCGGGCAATGGAGAGGAATTCGTTGATGACCATTAAGGCAAGCTGTCATTGCAAGGCGACGACGTTCGAGGTTTCGCAGGCACCGCAGACTGTGACGCAATGCACCTGTTCGTTCTGCTCGAAACGCGGCTCGCTCTGGGCCTACTACATTCCATCGCAATTTAAGCTCACCAGCCCGATGGAGAACGTTTCTTTCTACCGGTGGGGGTCGAAAACGGTAAAGCATGGGTTTTGCGCCACCTGCGGCTGCGGCACCTTCACGGAAACGCCGGACTGGTCGACGGGCGAGCCAAATTTCGAGAATCCCAAGATCAGCGTCAATTCGCGGCTGTTCGATGATTTCGATCTGGACAAGGTCGAAGTGGTGGTCATCGATGGCAAGAATCTCTGGTAGCCTAATTCAGGCCACCCCGGCGTGGCGATGCGGCGCCTTGCCGGGGTATTGATCCCCGGAAAAGCCGTGGGCGGCGTTTTTGCCGTTCCGCTTTTCGCCGCAATTCATGGTACAAGTCGCCGGAAGGGCTGATTTGGCGCCACCGCAAGGCGTGACTTGGAGAGGGACCATCCTATGAAGAAGACTGTGCTCGTCGTCGTGGCGACGGCTGTGCTCGTGAGTGCCTGCACCACCACTGATCCGTATACAGGGGACCAGAAGATTTCCAACACCGCTGCCGGCGCGGGCCTTGGCGCCCTGGCGGGTGCCAGCCTTGGCCTGCTTGCCGGCGGCAATGACCGCCGCAACGCGCTGATCGGCGCGGGCATCGGTGCGCTTGCCGGTGGTGCCATCGGCGCCACAATGGACCAGAACGAAGCCGAACTGCGCCGGCAACTCGAGGGTACCGGCGTCAGCGTCACCCGTAGCGGCGACCAGATCATCCTCAACATGCCCTCCGATATCACCTTCAATACGGATCAGGATGCAGTGAAGCCCGGCTTCTACCAGGTGCTGAATTCGGTCGCGCTGGTGCTGAAGAAGTTCAAGCAGACCACGGTCGATGTGTTCGGCCACACCGATTCGACTGGTGGGGATCAGCACAATTTCGACCTGTCCCAGCGCCGCGCCCTGGCGGTCGCCAACTATTTGTCCGGCCAGGGCGTCGATCAGCGTCGCTTCGCCGTCACCGGTTTCGGCAAGACGCGTCCGGTCGCATCGAACGCCACGGCCGAAGGCCGTGCCCAGAACCGCCGCGTCGAAATCCAGCTGTCGCCGCTCACCTGAGCTGGATTGAATGCAGAAACGGCCCCGCTTGCGCGGGGCCCTTCTGCATGCGAATTCACTCAATACATTTGCTTCAGCCTGCTCTCAACGCGTCCACGAGGATGGAGCAGATGCGCGAGATTGCTTCATCGGGGAGATCGGTCCAGCAGGGCAGTCCCAGTTGTGTCGCAACCAGCGCCTCGGTGACCGGCAGCGGCATTCTAGGGAAATGTTCGAAGGCTGCGTGCCGATGTAGACCGCCGCCCCACCATCGGCGTATTCCGATTCCTGCTTCCATCAGCGCGGTGAGTGCCCGGTCCATCGAACCCGGCGGCAGGCCAACGTTGACGGTGGACGAAATCCACTGTTCTCCGAATCCATTCGGCAAACTCACGCCGGAAATCGAGCCCAGCGATCGGCGATAGCCTGTTGCGACGCGCCTGTAGGCGGCACGCGTATACGGCCAAACCTCTAGTGCGGCCAGGCCTACGGCCGCGCCATACTCGCTGAGCTTGCCGTTCAATGCCGGCGAGGCCGCCTCGCGCGAATTTGCAAAACCAAAATTGGCCCGCTTCACGATTTCCTCGATAAGGGCGCCGTCATCGGACGTAATGAAGCAACCTTCGCCAATGCCGAATGCCTTGGTGGCATGCAGGCTGACGATTGCCGGAACCCTCGATGGCATCAACGTGTCGAAGGCCGCAGCCGCATCAACTGCCACGGCAATACCGGTATCGCTTTTGAACCGATCCCAGTTCGCGACACGCATCGGGGAGCCGAACGGCATCACCGGCATGATTGCGCCGACCTTGCCCGGAGCATGCCGGAGTAGTTCTGCCGCGGCTTCGGGTAAGAATTGCTGAGTGTTCGGGTCCACATCGACAAGCCAAGGAACGAGCCCTGCAAGGACCGCCGCATGCGCGCTGGCGGCGAAAGTCCAGGATGGCATCATGCAGAGACTGCCCTTCGGCGGCTTCTGCGCCATCAATGCGAGCGCCAGCCCCAGCGTTGCGTTTGCCAGGCACACCAAATGGCCCGACGCGATCCGAGCCCTGAGAGCTTCCTGGAAACGCTGACTCAGCGGACCGTTGTTGCTGTACCAGCGGTTCGCGTCGATCTCGCGAAGAAAGGGCAGGATATCGTCCGCTGTCGGCAGGCGCGGGCGCGCCACGGGAACATCAGGCGCTGGATCGGGATCGACATCCCATAAAGTGCTCGTCATGAAGCTTTGCGGCCGCCGGCAATCTTGCTGAGGTAGAGATCTTCATTGGCAGGCAAAGGTCGCAAGGTTTCGGGCCGGCTGCTGCCGATCTGAAACCTGATGCTGGTCTGCGAGATGGTGTAAAAATGCCAATGATCGGCGCAAAGAAAAACGAAGCTGGCGAATGATATCGCCTCCCGGCCACAGAGACGGCGGTTGCGGCGCCAGTGCCTGACATAGGCGCTACCAAGCGATATCGCCTGTCGTTTGGCAATGAGAGTTCCAACAAGACGAGCGGCCATCAGCGCAGCGCCGGTCAGTTCTGCGATTCGGCCCATGCCAGAACGCTTCCTTCCGCTCAAGCTCGCCTGGGATGCGCGGCTGCGACGGAAGCCAGACGATCCGGCATAACCATCCACCAGGCGGTGGAAATAGGCGTCCGGCTCGTACAGGCGCCGCACCAGCGTGTCGTAGCCGGTCTTGAGAACTTCGCGCGTCATATTCTTGGGATGGAAGCTGACATGAGGGTCGCTGAGGTCCAGCCGGCCTTCGGTCCTCAGCCGATCGTAAAGCGGCGTCGTTGGAATCGGACACAGGATGGCCACCGACACAAGCGCGATGCCGCTTTGCTGAATGAACTCAAACTGCTCGTCGAAGATCGCTTCGTCATCGGCGTCGAATCCAACGATGAAGCCGGCATGAATCACCAGTCCCTTGTCACGGATGCGTTGCAACTTCTCGATCATTGAGTCGCCGCGGACGTTTTGAACCTTCCTGGTTTCGGCCAATGAAGAGGCGCGGGGCGATTCGATCCCGACAAAGACCTGGCGGAAATTGGCCAGCCGCATCAGGTCGAGCATTTCCTCGTCATCGCCCAGATTGATGCTGGCCTCGGTAGAGAAGACCAACGGATAGTTGTTTGCTCGTTGCCAATCGATCAGAACACGCAACAACTCCTTGGCCTTCGCCTTGTTGCCGATAAAATTGTCGTCAACCAGGAAGCAGGTGCTGAACCCGGCTTTCACGATCGCCTCGAATTCGAGAATCATTTGCGCGGGCGACTTGAGGCGTGGGCGGCGACCGAAGATGGTTATGATGTCGCAGAATTCGCACAGGAAGGGACACCCTCGCGAGAATTGCAGGGATGCTACCATGTAGCGTCCAGATTTCAGAAGGTCGTATCGCGGCGTCGGCACGGTCTCCATGTTCGTTTTCGCGTCTTGCTCGTAACGCCGGTGGACCGGCTCGTCCCGGGCGAAGGCCGTCAGGAAGCGCGGCCATGTCTCCTCAGCTTCGCCGACGAAGCGCACGTCGCATCGATCGACAAACTCCGATTCCGATACGGAAACATAGGGACCGCCGACGACTGCCGTAACCGGCAGATCGCGCAGCCGGTCCAGGATTTCGAACATGCGGTCGCGCTGCACGATCATGCCGGTCACACCAACGATGTCGAAATCGCCAAGGCGCTCGAAATCGATGTCCTCGACGTTCTCGTCGATTAGGACCACATCGCAATGGTCGGGAGCAAGGGCTGCCAGAGCCGGCAAGGAGCCCGTCACGATCCAACTGCGCTTCCCGCCGGGTAGAATGGAAAGGACTTCATCGCGGGTCCAGATGGAAGGGTGGAAGCGCGGATTGATGAGGCAAACGCGAAGCCGGCGTACCGAAGGCGGGTCCGAACTGTGCATGATGTTTCAGCCGATCTGAACGGAGATTCTGGGAAGCAGAGTTCACGCCGTTGACGGCGTGGTATACAAGGCCATACCGAACGTATACTCCGATTTTATGAGATATTACAATTGACTGATGCAAGTCCTTATCGCGCGTTGATGGCTCACTACGAGGCCTGTTTTGGCCGCCACGGGGACACCCCTCAAGGAGTCGACTGGCCCGATGCCGAGGGGGCGTCGACGCGGTATCGCATCATGGCAGAGGTGGTGCGTGAGCGCGACCCAGTCGATCTGCTCGACTTCGGCTGCGGCGCCGGCCATTTCCTCGACTATCTGCGCCAATCCGATCCCAACAAGGTACGATACAGGGGACTCGATCTGTCGGCGCGGTTCATTGACCTGTGCCGGCGTAAATATCCCGGCGTGGTTTTCGACTGCGTTGACGTGATGGAGCACGGCGCGGCTGTGCCTGAGGCGGACTATATCGTCATGAACGGTGTCTTCACGGAGCGCTGCGGCGTCGCATACGAGACAATGTTCGATGCCATGACCGGGCTGCTGACAAAGGTGTTCCCGCACGCACGCAAGGGTATCGCCTTCAACCTGATGTCGAAACATGTCGACTGGGAACGCGCCGACCTTTTTCACGTGCCCTATGACCGGATTGGCCACTTCGTCACCAGCCAACTGTCGCGCCATCACCTTGTCCGCGCCGACTACGGTCTCTACGAATACACCGTTTACGTTTACAAGGCTGCCGCATAGCAGGCCGATCCACGAGTGGTGACGAGTGGGCCAGGGACACAAAGAACAGAGGGCGCGGGGGCGGCATGGCGGACGTGGTCATTTTCGGAGCAGGGCAACTCGCCGAAGTTGCCAAGGCCTATCTCGACAGATTCGGCGATGATCGTGTTATCGGCTTCACTGTCGATGAAGCCTTCCTGACGCAAACCGAGTTCAAGGGCCTTCCCGTGGTCGCCTGGGAAAGGCTTGAGGAGCGCTTCCCGCCTGCTATCGTCAAGCTCCTCGGTCCGCTCAGCTACCAGAATCTAAACGAGTTCCGCCGCGATCGGCATCGAGAAGGCAAGGCGCGTGGCTATAGCTTTGCCCGCTTTATCCATCCTTCGACGCACAATATGGCGGACACGGTGGGCGAAAATTGCTTCATTCTGGAAAACTGCACGCTACAGCCCTTTGTCCGCCTCGGCGAAGGCACCATAATGTGGAGTGGCAGCCATGTGGGCCATCACACCATAATCGAGGACTTCTGCTTCGTGTCATCTCTGGTGGGGCTGGCCAGCGGCGTCCGCATCGGTACGTGCAGCTTCATTGGCGGTCAGGTCGGCATCGATAACGGCGTTACGATCGGCACTAGTAGCTATATCGAGACGCGTTGCATGATCCGGCGTGACGTGCCGCCCGACAGTGTGGTTCGCCATCCTTCGGATCTGCCGAAGTCCTATTCCAGCGCCCGTATCAAGTCGATGAAGTTCCGCTGATGCCCAACCATATGAGGACGTGGACACGACAGGGGCTACTGGTGCAGGCAAAGGTTGGACAAGGGTGGTGGGCCAGTCACGCGCAGGTTCCAACGGTCCTCGCCCTTTCGCCTCGGGTTTGGCGCATCTATTTCGCCGGACGCAACAGCGAGAACCTGTCGTCCATTCTGGCCGTTGATGTCGACCCGCAAGACGGCATGCGTCTCTTGGACGAACATCTCGACCCGATCCTAGAATGGGGTCCGTCAGGAACCTTCGATTGCTCGGGGTTGGGGCCATCCTGCGCGCTGATGATCGACGGGCGCGTTCATCTCTATTATTCCGGCATCTACCCGCGCACCGACGTCAGCTTCCAGATCTCGATCGGGCTCGCCACCAGTGAGGATGGGCTGAGTTTCAAGAGGGCATTTACAGGGCCGATCCGTGGTATCGGTCCGGTGGATCCATATTTTGTATCCACTCCCTTTGTCGGTGCCGTCGAGGGCGGCTATCGTATGTGGTACGCCAGCGGGACTGGCTGGGCCAACGTCAGGGGTGTCCTGGAACCGGACTACATCCTTCGCAGCTGTTTTTCACCAGATGGAATGATGTGGGAAACCAGATCGAGCGTCGTCCTGGGTGACGATCTTGGGGACGGCATCAGCCAAACACGTCCCTGGATCACACAGGATGCTGGAGGCATGCGCTTGTGGTACAGCCGCCGCGGGCGGGATTTTCGCGCCGGCGGCAATGAAGCTTACCGACTGTTTTCCCGTCGTATAAACATTCCGGATGGAGCCGTCGGCGAAGCCGAGCCGGTGGTCTTCAGCAATCCGCCGACCACTGGCGAATTCGACAACTGGATGCAGGCCTATTGCTGCGTCATGCAGTGCGCCTCCGGCGAAGTGATGTTCTACAATGGTGATGGGTTCGGCGAGGCCGGTATTGGCTGGGCAACTCGCGATTTGACATGAGCGGAGCCACATGACTTTCGAACTTCGCATCCCGATCCTGCCGAAGCCGGAGTTTTTTTCGAACGTCAAGCTGGCTGCTTTGTCGCTGGCCAGGCTCGGCGGTGCCTATGCGGCCGCCCCCATTGTGGTTTCTATCGGGGGGCATGCCGACGCCGGCGAAATCAGTGCCGCCAATCGCTGGTCAGAGGCCTATCCGGTAATCTGGCGTCCCGTGCCTCACGCTTTCAGCGATTGGGGCTTTTCCTCGGGATTTGACCGTTATGCCGAAGCACCACGCGGCGATGTCATCATCCTTACCGATGCCGACGCCTGCTTGATGCGGCCGGTCGACGAACTTTTGCAAAGCATGCACGATGCCGAGCGGCCGAGCATTGCCGGTCTGTCGGCGCATTTCTCGCCATTTTCGAGAGACGGCACGGAAAACGATGCCGCGTGGCGCCGACTTCTCGACGCATTCGGCTTCGGCGACACGCCCCTGAACTGGCGATATTCACAATCGCCGGATGAAGCCTTCGGCGGCTGCCCGGCCTATTTCAACTACGGCTTCGTCGTCTTCAACAGAACGGCCTTCACAGCTATTCAGCCGTTGATTCGCCCCCTGACGGCGCGTGTATTGGACCACTTGAAGGATACGCCTTCTGTTTTCTTCTCTGGCCAGATCGCGTTGTCGTTGGCCATCCTGACGGTCGGAGCCGATCCTCTGTCGCTCGGGCCGGAATACAATTGTCCGAACTCCGACGAGATGCTGGCGCATGGGTTGCGCGACCCGGCAGATATCCGCGTGCTGCACTATCTGCGTCGCGACCAGTTCGACCGCCACAGCTTTTTATGCAATCGAGACGAATTCGATACTTTCTGCAGCAAGCCATTCGCCTCTCCCGTGCTGCAAGCATTCCAGCAGCACGTGCTAGGCCTGACCTGCCCATTCTACGGCGAGGGCGTAACACGGTGACAGGCAAGCGCACCATTGCTGTCATGCAGCCATACTTCTTCCCCTACGGCGGTTATTTCCGGCTAATGGCCGCTTGTGACGTTTTCGTGGTTTTCGACGATGTCCAGTTCCCGCGCCGCGGGCGCGTGCACCGTTGCGAAATGACGCCAGGTCGATGGCTGACATTACCGCTCGCGCCCATGCCAGTGGATACGAGGATAAAGGATCTGCGCTGGGCGGACGACGCCCGAAGTACTTTGGACAAGCGGCTGTCCATTTTTGGCCTGCCGGGCCAAGTGGCGACGCCGGCGGCGGAGCGGATCAGCAACCATCTGACCGGATCTCTTGGCGACGTGACAAGTTTTCTCAGAGAGGGTCTTCGGCTGATGGCCGATGCGCTTGATCTGAAAACCGATTTCCTGCGCAGCTCCAGTCTCGACATCGATCCCGCCTTGCGTGGGCAAGCCCGGGTGATCGGCATAGTTCAGGCGCTTGGGGGTCAGCGCTACATCAACGCTCCGGGTGGACGCAGCCTCTATGCGGCTGACAGCTTCCGGCAGGCGGGTATCGATCTTCGATTTCTTGTGCCTTATGAAGGGCGGTTTCCCCATATACTGCCTGCCTTGTTTGGCAATGATCTCGCCGATCTTCGCGACGATGTCCGAAACACCTGCCATTGGGCCTCGTGACTACTTGCCCTCACTGCACGACGATTTCAGGCGGCGCCATCGGCGCCACCATGGATCAGAATGAGGCAGAACCGCGCCGCAGCTCGAAGGCCGGAGCGAGGTCGGCGCAGAGAATTAGCTACATCTAAATAAAAACTTCCCCGCAACCACGGAAAGGAATAGCGTAATTGCCGTTCCGTAGGGGATGAGGCGGTGCAACTGGCCGCGCACTCAGCATTTCTTTCCGCCTCGGGTCTTGCACGGCCAGATGAGAAAATCTGGGAGGAATGCATGCCAAGAACAGCCAGTCTTGGGCGCTGCGGCGTCCTTGCTTTAACAGGCCTGATGAGCGCATGGTTGGGCGTCGCTACGGCGCGGGCCGAGGACGCCAACAAGGCCGACATCGATGCCTTGAAAAAGTCGCTCGCCAAATATGAAGACTACACCGCAGCCGTCCGCGATCTTTATCTGTCGACAGTCGGCTGCGTCTACTACAGCGGCGAAAAGATAGCGGGTGCGATGGATTACCCGAAAGGCGCCATGGGTATCCATTTCGTCAACGTCCCGAGTGTCGGCCAAAAACTCGACCCGATGCACCCCAATGTGCTCATTTACGAACCGACCAAGAAGGGTTTGCGCCTGGTGGGTGCGGAATGGCTGGTGCCTCTGACGCCAGACGTCAAGGAACCTCCGAAGCTTTTCGGCCAAACCTTCATGGGACCGATGGAGGGGCACTATCCGCTCATCCCGCGGGAGTTCGTGCACTATGATCTTCACGCCTGGCTGACGGACAACCCGAACGGGATGTTCAGTCCGACGAACCCGAACGTGAAATGCAGTAAGGCCGAATTTCCGATGCTGGAGAAGCCGACCAAGATGATGCCTGGACCGATGTAACGGGCGAGCCAGGCTGGCTAGCGCATGTCGCCCAAACCTCGGTTATGGGACAACGACATGCATGACACAAAGACCTAAAGCGGGTCGCCTGGATCCGTTCGGACGCGACACGCTTTAGGGCGTGAATTCATAAACGGGCATGGTTGGATCAGACACATAGGTCTGCTTCCGAGGCGAATGTCTGCTTCCGAGGCGATGCACGAACCCGCTTCGCGGGAGGGGCGCCTCGTTCTGAGATGGCGCGACTGCCATTTTGACTTGAGCGGGTAGAGGGGTCGATC